>CAUZEO010000300.1:0-6575 GCA_963578625.1 Kiritimatiellia bacterium
TCGATCATATGCCATCCCGACTGCTGTCGACAGCGGCCGTCAGCATTCGGGACGGAGATGTAAGCATACTTTGACCAGAAATCTTTCGAACTTACAAGAGTTGAAAATTCCATCACAGGACAACCATGAAGAAGACCAATCCATACAGTTCCCAGGTTACACAGCCTGAAAATCAGGGACATTCGCAGGCGATGCTGTTTGCCACCGGGCTGACCGAAGAGGACATGAGCAAACCGCAGATCGGGATTGCCAGCGTCTGGTACGAGGGAAATCCCTGCAACATGCATCTCGGGGGACTGGGAGACCGGATCAAAGAGAGCGTGGTAGCAGCCGGATTGGTCGGCATGCGGTTTAACACCGTGGGGGTTAGCGACGCGATTTCAATGGGCACATCCGGTATGAGCTATTCACTGCCGTCACGCGACGTAATCGCGGATTCCATCGAGACGATCGTCGGGGGTCTCTTTTACGATGCGGTGATTGGCGTTCCCGGATGCGACAAAAATATGCCGGGGTGCGTGATGGCAATGGGTCGGCTGAACCGGCCGGCTATCGTCGTTTACGGAGGCACCATGCGTCCCGGATGCACCTCCAAGGGGGAGCCCATCAACGTGCTGCGATCATTAGAAAGCTATGGGGAGTACGTGAGCGGCAAGATGGACCTGGAGGAGCGAAAGGATATCATCCGGAACGCCTGTCCCGGGCCCGGATCCTGTGGGGGCATGTACACCGCGAACACCATGTCGTCGGCGATTGAGGCGCTCGGTATGTCGTTGCCGTATTCCGCATCCACACCGGCCGAGCATCCGGACAAGATTGATGAGTGCCGGCGCGTCGGAGAGGCAATGCGAATCCTTCTGGAGAAAGATCTGAAGCCCCGCGACATCATGACGCGGGAGGCGTTTGAAAATGCCATGGTTGTCGTCGTGGCGCTGGGCGGTTCGACCAACGCACTCTTGCACCTGGTTGCGATGGCAAAGAGCGTGGGGGTCGACCTTTCCATCGATGCATTCAACCCGGTGAGCGATCGTATTCCCATGCTTGCGGACATGCAGCCCAGTGGAAAGTACCTGATGGCCGATCTACATGACGTGGGCGGGACACCCGGCGCGATGAAGTTGCTTCTCGAGAAGGGCGTACTGAACGGGGAGTGCATGACCATAACCGGTAAAACGTTGGCGGAGAATCTTGCAGAGTTACCCGAGCTGCAGGCCGGGCAGGAAGTCATTCGAGGCTGGGACAATCCAATCAAGAAGACCGGTCATCTTCGCGTCCTCAAGGGCAACCTTGCTCCGAATGCCGCGGTGGCGAAGATTACCGGCAAGGAAGGCCTTCGCTTTGTGGGAAAAGCGGTCGTATTCGACTCCGAGGAAGAGATGTTTCAGACGTTCAGAGATCGTGATATTCAAAAGGGCTCGGTGGTAGTGATCCGCTTCGAAGGCCCGAAGGGCGGTCCCGGCATGCCGGAAATGTTGCAGCCAACGGGGCTGATTATGAGTCTCGGACTGGGGAAAGACGTGGCGCTGGTCACCGACGGGAGATTTTCGGGCGCATCCCACGGGTTCATCGTGGGCCACGTTACGCCGGAAGCCCAGGAAGGCGGCCCGATCGCGTTGATCGAAGACGGGGATGAAATTACGATTGATGCAACAACTGATGAACTCTCGGTCGCATTGACGGACGAGGAACTGACCCAACGAAAAGCAAACTGGACCGCACCTCCATACAAAGCGCAGCAGGGGATCCTTTACAAGTACATCAAGTGCGTCCGCAGTGCCTCGGAAGGCTGCGTTACAGACGCATAAGATAGTCGCCCACCTCCCGGCAGCAGAAATCGAATACGCAATATCGAATTCCCACGGTGGGATTTCCCTTCGGCATTCGATATTGAGCATTCGATATTCGACATTTCTCCACGCTCTTCTCTTCCTCCACTCACGGTTAACCCAACCGCTCTTCCACGTACAGCCTGCTGTCGGGATCCAGCTGATCCAGATTTGGAATCTCGAATAGCATTCCCTGGTGGTCGCGAAACACGATGCGATTGCCATCCAGCGAACGAATATCTTCGTCGTGCCGGGTTTGAAACTCTACCGGTCCACTGTCCGTGTCCACGCGCCAGACCACCACTTCGAACGTATCGTCAACGTGGTGAATTTTCCGAATCAAGGGAATCAACTCCTGGGTCGAAAGTTCCGATTCAACAATCTCCCGAAGCGTGTCGGGTGCGGAGGCGAGATCGGGAATCAGGTGCAGCTCCGCGCCGTCCTTATCCCGGATTGAGATGTATTGATAGGGCATGGACCACGGAAAGCTGCGAAGAATTGAGCAATCCCTGCTCGCCTCGCTCCCCTTCGCGGGTAAAAAGGTCAAGGTGCCGTCCAATTCCCGCTGCAGGGCCGCGCCGCGGGGATCCCTCGTCTCTGATAATTCCGTGGTTGTGCTCATGGTACTTCTCACACCGCGAAGATGGACTGCAGTTCCGTCTGCGTCTTGTGAAGCCGTGCGTACAATCCATCCTTGTCATTGATCAGCTCGTCGTAGGTGTCCAACTGCACCAGCTTTCCTTTTTCAAGGACCATCAGCCGATCCGCCGCCTGGAGGGTACTCAGGCGGTGCGCGATGGCAACCGTGGTTCTTCCCTTTACCAGGTGACGAATCGCTTCCTGGATCTTCATCTCGGTTTCCGTATCCACGCTACTGGTGGCCTCATCGAGGATCAGGATTCTCGGATTGTTCAGAATTGCGCGAGCAATGCTGATCCGCTGGCGCTCTCCGCCGGACAATGTCTGCCCGCGCTCTCCGACCATGGTGTCGTACCCGTCCGGAAATCCGACGACAAAATCATGCGCATGGGCGGCCTTCGCGGCTCGAATGATATCATCCGTGTCCGCTTTGTCGTTGCCGTAGGAGATGTTTGCAAGGATTGTTCCGCTGAACAAGTAAGGTTCCTGAAGAACCATGCCCACCTGGCTCCTCATCTCGTGAAGATCCAGATCCCGAACGTCGACGCCATCGATGAGAATTCGGCCGCGTGATACGTCGTAGAAACGGCAGATGATGTTGACCAGTGTCGTTTTGCCACTGCCCGACGGCCCGACCAACCCGATCATTTCACCCGGCTTTACATCGAAACTCACGTCGGTGAGTGTCGGCTTGACTCCGTCATAGCTGAAGCTGACGCTCTCGAACGTAATCCGACCCTCGATCTTTGGCGCCGCCACCGGATTCGTCGGCGTGTAGATCGTAAGGGGAGTGTCAATAATCTCAAATACGCGCTGCGCGCTGGTAGCCGCTCGCTGCAGCAACCGGTTCATCATCCCCAACTGCTCTACCGGTCCGTAAAACATCCAAATGAGTGACGAGAACATTACGAATGTGCCCAGCGTGAACTCCTGCTGAAGGATTCGTGGGCCAGCGTATGCCCAAATGACGAGATTCCCCATTTGTAGAAGGAGCGTGATCTTCGGCCAGTATCCGGTCCATTCATGGTGGAGCCGGACGGCCTCATCCAATACGTCCTTGCTTCGCGAGTTGAATTTGGAGATTTCCCGGTCTTCCTGGGTAAACGCCTTGACCACCCGGACACCTGGAATTGCGTCACTCAACGTGGCAGTCATCCTCGACCACTTGCGCCAGATGCGATGAAAAAATCTCCGCATTCGAACCGTATGGTAGTAGGTCATTATGATTCCAATCGGAATGGGAATCAGGGTAAGGACCGCCAGCGTGGGCGCGGTCCAGAACATCACCACGCACACCCCAATAATGGTTACCAGGGACATCAGGATTTCAATGAGACCGAAGGCAATAAAATCCCACAGCCGGTCGGTATCGTGGCTGATGCGTGAAATCAATTGCCCTGTCGGCTTCTTGTTGAAGAAGGAAAGAGAAAGCTTGTGAAGGTGCCCGTATGCTTCCGTGCGTAAATCGTGAGCGATGCGCTCACCGACAACCGCCAGGTACTTGAGACGAAAGTGGGTGCAAACGACCCGTGCAAGAATTACGGCGGCAAGCATTCCGAGTAACGCGTACATCCAACCAAGACGGCTGAAGTCCAAAGGCGCCAGCACGTCGTCGATAAGATGCTTCGTAAGCACCGGGGGCACCAGCATCAGGAGTGAAAGCAGTGACGCAGCCACCATTCCGATTGCCGCGGACGTTTTATACGGCTTCGCGTAGCCTACGAGGCGAAGGATGATTTTGCGTTTCTGCAGGCAGCGTGGGCAGCTATCGGCCCATTCGGGCATCAGCTGGTTGCATTTCCTGCAGATTCTTTCATCCGCGGGCACCACCTCTTCACGCGAACCGGACTGAAATCGGGGCAGCGGTTCACCGGTGATGACGGCGCTGCAGTACTGTTCCAACTCGCTGAATCGTCGCGCCTGCCGGCGGGTATAGTGAAACTCTTCCTCGAGCTTTCCCTGGCGGGCGATCCTCAACCGGCTTTTGCCCCGGCCTTCGACAATGGAAACCGTGGACTCTACGTCCAAAGACAGGCTGCGAATGCCGGCCGCGTCACCCGGGTCAACCACGACCAGGTTGCTGCCGACCAGCACCAGCCATGTCCGCGCAAACACGTCGTTGGCGGTGACATCAGACAATGCATACGCAGTCGGATCATCGCCGTTTCCGCCGGAATTCCGGGCGAGCAGTTTGACGTCGGGGGGAAGTTCGAATCCCTGCTCGCTATAAAATCCGTCTGTTGGTGGGTTGGCCATTGGAGTAGAGGATTGAATCTCACGGCCTCCCCTTTTACAGGGTGAGTCCCTTGATGAACAGCGCCAAAATAAATTCTTTTCAAACGTGGGCTCTTCCTTGGTTGAGCCTCATTCTCTTCTCGCCCAATTAGCGCGGGACGATATGCTCAGGGGTCATGTCTCACGACCCCTACCAGGCTTTTCGATACTCTCCATTTCGGCGGTTTCTCATTGGGATGACCCTGGTGCAAATTTCCGCTGCGATGCAGGGGATCGCGATTGCCTGGGAAATCTACGTTCGCACAAACAATGCCCTGGCGTTGGGGCTGGTCGGGTTGACCCAGGCGGTTCCCATGTTGCTTTTCACGCTTCCCGGGGGATATCTGGCAGATGTTTTCGACCGGAAGAAGCTGATTCGGGTCAGTTTTTTTGGTAGCACTGCCACGTCCCTTGGACTGGCCGCATTCAGCTATGCAGAGGCCAATGTATTCGCTATGTACGTCCTTCTCTTCGTTGACGCATCGGTCATGCGGCTTGCCACGGGGGCCCGCACCGCAATTCTGCCACTTCTGGTGCCCGCCGAAGCGTTCGAAAACGCGGTCAAATGGCGATCCACCCTCTTCCAGCTTTCTTCCGTAATCGGTCCCGCGCTCGGTGGCCTGGTGATTGTCTGGCATTTGCCGGCGGCTTACCTGATCTGCGCCTGCAGCACCGCTCTCTTCATTGTTCTGCTCTCTTTTATACACACCGCGGATGGGGTGCGTAGCGATCCGGGCGATCCGCTGGGGCAGCTTGTCGAGGGTCTTCAATTTGTGCGGCATCGCCCGGTTCTGCTGGGTGCGATCTCACTGGACCTATTCGCGGTTCTGCTGGGGGGCGCGGTTTACCTGTTGCCCATTTTCGCCCGGGACATCATCCATCTGGAGGCTTGGGGGCTGAAGCCCGAAACCGCTCTCGGCTGGTTGCGGGCAGCTCCCGCAGCGGGAGCGCTCTCAATGGCGCTGCTGCTCACTTACCGGCCGCCGATGCGTAACGCGGGCAGAAACATGTTTCTCGCCGTTGTCGGATTTGGGGTAGCGACCATCCTGTTCGGAATATCGAAAAACTTCTGGTTTTCGATGGCGATGCTCTTTCTCACTGGATTTTTCGATACCATCAGTGTCGTGATCCGCCATACCCTGGTACAGCTTCGAACTCCGAACGAGATGAGGGGCCGCGTCTCCGCGGTAAACTCAATATTTATCGGATCCTCCAACGAACTCGGCGGCTTCGAATCCGGCATCGTTGCGCGAATTTTTAATCCCGTCATTTCCGTAGTCAGCGGCGGAATCGGGACCCTCCTCATCGTCGGCTTGTGGGCGAAATGGTTTCCCTCTCTTCGCAAACTGGAGACAATGTCCGAGAACTCACCAAACGACGAGGTCTGAATCAGCGTGAAAACAAATCTGAATATTCTGACGGAACAAATCAAAAACTTCGCCGACGAACGCGACTGGGAGCAATTCCACTCGCCCAAGAACTTGACCATGGCCTTGAGCGTGGAAGTGGCCGAACTGATGGAGCACTTCATGTGGCTAACCCAGCAGGAAAGCCGGGAACTGAAAGAGAGGAAACGGGCTGCAGTGAAAGAGGAGATTGGAGATTCGATGATCTATCTGCTACGCCTGTCCGATCAGTTGGGAATAGATCCATTCGAAGCCGCCGAGCAGAAGCTGGCTGAGAATGCAAAAAAGTATCCAATAGACAAAGCCCGGGGAAACGCGAAAAAGTACGACGAATTTTGAGGGTTACCGCGACGTCACGTCGAGTAGTTCCTGTATCTGCAGCATGGGTAGGGGCAGAATCACGTCGCTAAGGCGGGGAGTCTCCACTTGC
>CAUZEO010000301.1:0-6548 GCA_963578625.1 Kiritimatiellia bacterium
ATCAATCCAGTCCGTTTTCTCGTCGTGCCCCGGCTGGTTGCCCTCGCGATCATGATGCCGATTCTGACGGTTTATACGAGCCTGGTGGGAATCTTTGGCGGCGCCGTGGTGGGCGCAACCCAGCTGGGGGTTTCGATGGAGACTTACTTTGATAATGCCAGGCTTTTCGCTGCGAACAAGGATCTCTATGTTGGTTTGCTCAAGGCCTTTCTGTTCGGCATCATCATTGCAACCGTGGCCTGTCACCAGGGGTTTGCCACCACGGGGGGCGCAGTGGGAGTCGGCCGGGCAACACGTCGGACAGTCATTATTTCGTTTCTGACTATCCTGATATTCGGCTACATCATAACCAAGTTGTTTTACACATGATACGATTCGAAGGAGTAACGAAATCGCTTGGCGGTCGAGTCATCCTTAACGACATTCATTTGGAAGTCAAGGAGTCCGAGACCGTCTTCGTGGTTGGTTTCTCAGGTGCTGGAAAAAGCGTCACCCTGCGCCACATGGTCCGCCTGTTGACACCGGATCAGGGGCGCGTGATGGTCGGCGATGCGTGCATCAGCGATGCGCGCGGGCGGAAACTCGAGCTCCTCCGGGCCAGGTTCGGTTATCTTTTCCAGGGTTCCGCACTGTTGGAGTGGTTGACCGCAGGTGAAAACGTTGCATTGCCGTTGCGCGAGACCCAGGGGATGAAGCAGGCACCGGCCGAAAAACTGGCGTTCGAAACGTTGGCGAGAGTCAATCTGGAAGAATCTTTTTCGAAGTATCCCTCCGAGCTTTCAGGCGGAATGCGCAAGCGAGTGGCGCTGGCGAGAGCGATCGTGACGAGCCCGGACATCATCTTGTACGATGAACCCACTTCAGGCCTTGATCCGGTAACGGCTCGAAGCATTGATGCGCTCATCTCGGAACTAAAGGAAACACTGGGTGTGACAAGTGTAGTCGTGACGCACGACCTGCATAGTGCGTTGTCGATCGGGTCTAGAATCCTGATGCTGGACAGTGGCAGCATCATCGAAGACGCCACACCGGAGGATTTTGTGAACTCCGATAACCATCATGTGCGCAGATTCCTGGATTCACAATACATTAACCGAAAAGGTCCATGGGAAAGGAATGTATCCAATGGTTAACAATCGATTACGTCAGGTAAGCGTCGAATTCACCGTTGGGTTTTTTGTGCTGACGGTGCTGGTCACGCTGGGGATTTGCACGATCCTCCTGAGTTCGGAAAAAATAATAGGCACCAAATTCGAAACCGAAGTGGTCTTCGAATCGGTCACGAGATTGCATGCCGGCGACAAGGTCACGGTGCGGGGTCTTGAACTCGGAGCAGTGAGACGGTTGTGGCTGGAGCCCGATGGCGTGCACGTGCTTCTCGTTACAGAGCAGCCCTTGTTGATGCGCCGGGACTATTCCGTGGAGATCGTGGTGTCGTCCGTGCTGGGCGGACAGTACGTGGAAGTAAGTGTCGGTAGTATTGATGCCCCGCCTCTTGGACCGGGCCTGAAAATCCGGGGAAAGACCCCCGTGAACTTCATCGATGAGGCAAATGAAATATTTCGTGGATTGCGGGAAGCTCTCATCGAAGGAGGAATCCTGAAGAATCTGGAAAAAGCCATGGTCGAACTGGGCGGAATTACCGAAAAGCTGAGCAGGGGAGAGGGGACGATGGGCAAGCTGTTGACGGACGAAGACGCTTACGACCGGCTGATTGAAATCGCACGCAACCTTGAGGCCGTATCGGGAGATGTTCGCGACGGGAAAGGAACACTCGGTAAGTTGCTGACGGACGAGTCTGTTTTTCATGACATAAAATCGGCGGCAACCAATCTGAAAGATGTCAGTGGTCGTCTGAACGAAGGCAAGGGCATTCTTGGAAAGCTTCTCACGGATGACGATGTTCTTTACACGGATTTAGAGCAAACGATGGCGGCAATCCGAGAGGTTGCGACGCAGATCCGGGATGGAAAGGGAACCTTGGGAAAGCTCACCATGGAGGAAGACCTCTACGAGGAGGCGAGGCTCCTCTTGAACGAGCTCAGGGCAGCAGTAGACGACTTCCGGGAAACATCGCCCATCACATCCTTTTCCAGCGTTTTCTTCGGCGTATTCTAGCCCGCATTGTTCTTAAAGCCGAGTCAGGCTATAAGGAGGGACCGGGCTCTTGTTTTCCCATCATGGGCGCCTTGGTGAACATGGCGTATATGGAGGAGGCGTTTCCCAGGGTAAGTTGTCGAGCTACCGCCGGGAAGGGAAGCGCGATCGAGTCGTTTTTCAGTTCGACGCACATCCCCTGGCTTTCGTGCACGACCCACCTGCCTCCGTACACCTCGATCATGCAGTCCCCGAGAAAACAACCAAAACCCTCGACCATCTGGTCCCGTAAATCCTTGGTAAGGTCGTCGCGTTGATAATTAATGTATTTGTCCAGCCACAGAACCGATTCGCCGTCCAGTTTGAGGGTGACGTCGTGCTCTTCCAACATGCCGTCAATGACCAGCTTGGTATTGGAATGGACCTGTTGAAGGGCGATCTCACTGGGCTCGATCGTTGCTGGATTGGTCTTTTTCCCACACCCCGATAGGCCGACGCCCAGTATGAGAACCGTCCCAATGGCCAAGGTTACTGTTTGTTGTGCCACTATTATCTGGTCTTGTTCTCTGGTTTTACTGCCGGTAATTCGGCGCTTCTTTGGTCACCGTCACATCGTGTGCATGACCTTCTCTCGTGCCCGCGGAACTGACGCGGACCAGGTGCCCGCTTTTCCGCAGTGCATCGACATTTCGGCAGCCGCAGTAGCCTAGAGCCGACCGCAAGCCGCCGCTGTATTGTGTCATGACCTGTTTCACTGTTCCCGCAAAGGGAACAATCCCTTCGATGCCCTGGGGAACGAGATCATCCTCTTTCACATGGTGCTGGGCATACCGTTCGCGGCTCCCTGCGCCTTCGTGCATCGCGCCGAGACTTCCCATTCCGCGATAGGATACATATTGGCGGCCCTGGTAGATAATCTTCTCTCCAGGGCTCTCCTCGGAGCCGGCGAGAGTGGATCCCATCATAACGCAGCTCGCGCCGGCCGTCAGCGCTTTCGTTACATCGCCGGAATGGCGGACCCCGCCGTCAGAGATGATGGGGACTTCATCATTTACCGCGCAGGTACACGCGTACACCGCGGAAATCTGGGGAACACCCACTCCGGTTACCACGCGCGTCGTACAGATGGATCCGGGACCGATTCCCACCTTGATGCCGTCGGCGCCAGCCTTCCTGAGCGCCAACGCACCCTCGGCAGTCGCAACGTTTCCGGCAACCACGTCCACATTCGGAAACTTCCTCTTACACCATGCGGTGGTCTCGATGACTCCCTTGCTGTGGCCGTGGGCCGTATCCACGACAATGACATCAACTTCCATTTCAACCAGCGCATCAATCCGGTCGTAATCGTATGGGCCGACCGCAGCAGCGACACGCAAACGGTACTGAGAATCCCGGTTGTAGAGGGGTTCTTCGTTTTCGGTCAGGATTCGGACATCGGCATAGCTGTATAAGCCCACCAGCTTTCCTCCCTCCACCAAAGGCAGCTTGCCGACCTTGTTGTGCTGCATGATTTCATAGGCTTCCTGCAGTGACGTGCCGGGCGGGGCGGCGATCGGATTTTTCGTCATGATCGAGGAGACGGGTGTAGACCGGTCCCGCGCAAACTTGAAATCCTTGCTCGAAACGATACCGACAAGTTTTCCGGCGTCGTTCAGAATCGGAAATCCGTTGAAGCCGTAGCCTTTCCTTTCCTTCTTCTCGAGAATGTCACCGAGCGTCAGGTCATCCGTGAAGGTGATCGGGTTTGCAATCAGTCCGTTCAGATGATGTTTAACGCGGGACACTACCTCCGCCTGCTCGCCCGCCGAAAGGTTTTTGTGCACGACGCCCAAACCGCCCATCATGGCCATGGCGATCGCCATTTGAGACTCGGTGACGGTGTCCATGGCGGCGCTCACAAACGGAATATTCAGCGTCACGGAATTGGTAAACCGGGTGACCAGTTCTGTTTCCGCCGGCAAAAAATCGGCATACCCGGGCACCAGCGAGACATCGTCGAATGTCAGCGCTTCGGATGGAAATTGGGCAATGAAATTGTCCAAGCGTGCGTTAATACCCATGAGTTATCTTCTTGCCCGCGGTAGAGTGGGGAGAAAAGGGAAGGTCGTCAAGGGAAGAATAGAGGAAATCGGGGAGATGGGGTCACGACTGCAGGAACTGTTGTTCAAGGGATTCGTACCGGTCCAGAAATTTCCGGACGTAAGCCCGCTTGCTCACGTAACTACCGGGGAAAAAACTGCCCTTGAACCCGGCCACCACGATGTTTCGGAATGATTTGGGAGTCAAATCCAACTCCGTAGCAGCCAATTCAAGTTCCTGGCAGACGCTGGTGTTGGAAATCAGCCGGTTGTCCGTGCAGATCGAAACGGAGAGATTTCGCTCCAGCATTTGCCCGAGAGAGTGGTCTGACGCACTTTTCAGTGCGGGCAGGGTTTGGAGATTGCTGGTCAGACACACCTCCAGTGTGATTCTTTGGCCCGCGATATATTCGGTGAGGTACCGCACATAAGCCTCCTTGTCGCCTGCGGCCTGTCCGTGAATTCTGTCCGTCGCGAAGAGATGTGTGCCATGGCCGATCCGGTTGGCGTGGCAATCGGTGATCGCCTGGAAGATGGACTCCGGCCCGTACGCTTCTCCGGCATGCACGGTTTTTCGGATAAAATGGTCGTGGGCGTATTGAAACGCTTCGCGGTGATCATCTGCCGGAAATCCGGCCTCCGCCCCCGCCAGATCAAAGCCCACGACGGGCAGTCCCTTTTCGTGAGCTAACGACTCGGCAAGCCTCGCTACTTCGAGGGATGCCATTGCATGCACCCGCTTTTCCAGGGCATACGACATCAGGTTGAAAAGCGATCGGTAATACCACGACATCTCCGCGGTGAAGAAGCGGAGGGCGCACAGGATCAGGCCGTACTCGAAAGGGATGTCCTTCCCGGATTTTACGTCGGCGCCGGCGTTGTGCTCTTTCTTCGCCCGCTCAAGTCCGCGGCACGCGGCGGATACGACCTCCTCGGCATCGAAGCTCTCGTGAATGTGAAGCTGCGGAGCGTAGCGAACTTCGATGTAGCGGACGCCTTCCTCCTGGTTGTCCACAGCAAGCTCATACGCAATTCGCTCGATGCTTTCGGAGTCCTGCATCACAGCCACGGTATAGGCGAAGCCCCGGAGGTAGTCGGGGAGGTCAGAGTACGTATCCTTGTAAACAAGGTCGCGCAGCCCTTCCTCCGTCGAGGAAGGTAGTGCGATATTCTGTTCCCTGGCCAGCTCGATCAGCGTAGAAATTCGGAGGGAACCGTCAAGATGAAGGTGGATATCCGTCTTAGGGATGGCGCGAATAAATTCAGGTGATAGCCGGGATGAGATATTTAAACTCCCGTAAAATCCAAGGGGGTGCGTCCGCCGGTTTGTAACCGGCTATGAACTGCGCTAATTCTTGAAGTCCTGAACATACTTCAATCTCAGGTCATTCAGCGTACCCTTGAATAAATATATTTTTCCGTTCAGCTCCTTGGTCTCCATGCTGGCGATCGAACCCCATCGGCACCCGCCGAGCAGACCGGGCCCCCACTGCGGGTGATCTCCTGCGAACGCGTACCCCTTGTCCAGCGCCAAGGCAATGCAGGTTCGTTTGCTTATGTCAAATCGGGCGATCATCTTCCACATCACCGTCACCGCGTTGTAGGATGCGCCAATCATCAGGGTGTGCTTGCCGGAATGAACGGAGTCCAGGAGCTGGTTTTGTGAAACCCACCCTGTTTCGGCATAGAGAAAAGTTCGCTCGCCGGTAGGGTCATGAAACGCGCCGGTGTCGTTCATGTCCAGCAGGATGGCGTGGTTTGCGGAGTTAATCGGGTTCCCTGTGACATTTCGTATCTTGGCGGAGAGGAAGGCTTCGTGCTTCTCGGTTCTCAGCGAGCCGGTGAAATCCATGCCGATTTCCTCGGTTTTTGCCTCGAGTTGAAATTTTACGAGTTCGCCTGGCTCGGCATTTTCCCAGTGCAGGACCTGCTGGATGGCGAATGCTTCGCCGTTGCTCTCCCCGCGAAACTCGGGAATTTTGAACGTGAACGGCTCAGGACAAAGCTTGGTATCAAAAATCTGGCTGTGCCGAGCGTCTTTATCAATCGCAATTTTCATAATAGCCTTCTGGTCGTTTCCTGTGTTAGTCCGAGTCTGATCCGGGTTCAACCAAAATGTTGCCCAGATGCGGGTAGACTTCGGGGCGGCTGTCCGCTATAAGGTCGCGCGGTAACGGGGCTCTTCGCCCTGCGATGACACAAATAAGTGGCTCTCTTTCCGCTTCCGCGAGGGTTGGGGAGGACGGTAACCATAGATTCGAAAATAGAGGAATCCTTTGATGTCTGAACAGGACCAACCCATTTCAACGGAATCTCTTATGACGGAGAACCGGACCTTCCCGCCGTCGGCGGAGATGGTAAAAAGTGCGC
>CAUZEO010000302.1:0-6492 GCA_963578625.1 Kiritimatiellia bacterium
GGGCGATTCGGCGAGCGCGTTCAATACGGGGGTCAACATTCCAACCCACGGGCAGTTTCATCACGTGGTGGCCACCTATGACAACGCAACCCGAACCCTGCTGTTTTATTACGACACGCTTGCGACGAACTTGGGTTCCAATGTTCCGCCGAACATGGAATGGACATCCATGGATCACCCGTGGACGAGCTTGTTCGTCGGTTTCCGGCCGGAATGGTCGCGCCGCTTCCACGGAGAAATCAGCATTGCGCGCATGTACGGTCGCCCGTTGAGCGCGGCGGAAGTCTTGCAGAACTTCGCGGAAAGGCCTGCCGTCGATGAGAAGGTCCCGCTGGTCGATCACTGGGAGAAATGGGTCGAGGCCGGCGGCTGTTGGGGGCAGCTCCTTGACGGAGGTTTTCACCCAAACGAGTTTGGCCATCGCCTCATGGCTCACACATTATTTAAAGCATGTGGGATGTGGGACGAAGCAAGCTGGACATGCCGCTTGTCCGTGCCGGTCGATTGATCAAGCCCTAAACCGCATGTCTCAATGGCCTAAATAAAGGTCTCGCCCCTTTACCAGGGCTTCGATTTTCCGGTCCGCCACCGTTCGCTTGAGCATCCAGAAACCGCAGTCCGGATGCACCCACTTAACCCGGCCTGAACCAAGAACCTTCTCCGCGCCCTCGATGCTGGACGCTATTTCGTCAGGCGTCTCGATGTGGTTCACCTTGATGTCGACGACCCCGATACCGAGCGCAATCTTCGGGTCAATGTCCTTTAGCGCGTCGAGATCCTCCTTGGGCCGATGCGCGAGTTCCAGTACGACGTGGTCACAGTGCAATGCGCTCAGAAAATCTGTCAGCTCTGTCCACCTGCCGCTCTGGATCGTCTGGCCACCGTAATTCCCGAAACAGAAGTGGACGGCGCTTTGAACGGAGACCTTATCGAGAACCGCATTGATCGCCCTTGCGGCAATAGGCCCATCCGCGGGATTGCCGGGAATGTTCGCCTCGTCCACCTGCACGCATTCGCAGGGCAGGTCGACGACTTGGCGGGCCAGCACGTCCGCAATGGCCATCAATAATTCTTCGAAATCACCGTAATGATTGTCGAGCAGCGTGCGCGCCAGCATATAAGGACTCGTCAGCGTGAACTTAAGGGGCCCCCCGGAAACAGACGCGGCTCGCTCGCAGTCGGACAGCAGGTTCATTGATCCGTCGCCTATTTCGCCGTCCACAACGCCGGCCGGCTTAAGCCGAAAACCCATCTCGTCCTTCTTCTGAAACGCCTCGGCGTCGTTTCGGCCGATTTCCGATCGAATCCCCGACAACGAACCCACGAAATAGTCTATCATTCCGTTGGTGTCGGGATGATTGACATCGAACCGGTAGAGTTCCCCGTCCGTCGGCAGGTCAATACCTGCTGACCTCTGCGTGTCGATCACCACCCGGGTCGCGTCGACGACCGCCTGTTCGCTGGGGAGTGCGGCGAGCCAATCCGGTACGGGATAAGACCCGACGGTCGTGGTGAGAATGGATTTGTTCGACGGCATGTCTTCGGCACCTGCTCCTCGGCTCATCCACCCATCCAATCATTCCTGCTGGGGATGGTCAAAACCAATTCGTGGTGCATTGCGCACACGTGCCGGTACAAAATGCTTGCTATCCCCCTCCCCCGGGCCTATTCATCCAGATGGTTATGGCAAATTCTCACGATATTCGCATCACCGATGTAGCCTGCTATTTCCTGCCGGTTGAAACCCGCATGCCCCTCAAATTTGGGAATCAGGTCCTTACCCATGCAAGCTGCGCGCGAGCCCGCGTCCGGGTCGTGGACGAGAAGGGCCGGACGGCGGAAGGATGGGGCGAGACCCCTTTGAGCGTCGCCTGGACTTGGCCGTCACAGACCGATTATCCAACCCGCGAAGAGGCGATGAAATCGTTTACCGCCCTCCTGGGGCAGGAATTGAAATCTTTTGTGAAATTCGGCCATGCGATGGACATCGGTCACCAGTTTATCCGGGAACGATTGGACACGCTGCTGGAAACTTTCAACGAAGGGAAACAGGGCGATGCCGCTATGCCGCATCTTGCCGCCCTCGTTTCACTCTCAGCCTATGACGTCGCGATTCACGACGCATACGGTAATATTCACGGACTTCCGGTCTACGAGACCTATAACAGTACCTATATGTCCAACGATCTGTCGCATTACTTCGATTCGGATTCAGATGCCGACGTCTCGTTTGCAGGCAAGTTTCCCCAGGACTTCTTTGCCAAACCGGAGCAGCAGCTCCCCGTTTGGCATCTGGTGGGTGGTCTCGATCCGCTGGAGGAGAATGACCTGACCGGCGAAGAACCGGATGACGGATACCCTGTGCTACTCAGAGACTGGATAAAAACGGACGGCCTGAACTGCCTGAAAATTAAACTTCGAGGGAACGACGGGCCCTGGGATTACGAGCGGATCGTGCAGGTTGGAAAAATTGGAGAGACGGAGGGCGCGAACTGGTTGACCGCCGACTTCAATTGCACTGTGCAGGACCCGGCATATGTGAACGAAATCCTGGACCACCTCCAGTCGGAACACCCTGACATCATGGATAGAATGCTGTACGTCGAGCAACCCTTCCCCTATGACCTCTCGGCAAATCAGATCGATGTCCACAGCGTGTCCGATCGCAAACCCCTTTTTCTCGATGAGAGTGCACACGACTGGAAATACGTAAAATTGGGGCGGGAATTGGGATGGTCAGGCGTAGCGCTGAAAACCTGCAAAACCCAAACCGGAGCACTACTAAGCCTCTGCTGGGCCAAAGCGCACGGAATGCAACTCATGGTTCAGGACCTTACAAATCCAATGATTGCGCAGATTCCGCACTGCCTCCTCGCCGCCTACGCCGGCACAATCATGGGCGTCGAGAGCAATGCAATGCAATTCTATCCGGAGGCATCTTTGGCGGAAGAGAAAATTCATCCGGGTCTGTATAAACGTCGAGACGGCGTTCTCGACTTGTCAACAATCTCCGGATCGGGTTTCGGATATCGGCTCAACCAAATCATGAGAGAATTGCCCGAACCCGCGCTCCCTTTCGATCGCGCCTAGTCCGAACTATTCGACCTCTCTGGCCTTCGACCTCAGTTTCGCTAAGACAGCCTGCAACCTTGCGTTCTCCGGATTGATTGCCAGGGATTTTTCTGCCTCGGAAACGGCTCGTGGGAAATCCTCCAGGATGGCATAGGCACGTGCCAGATTTTCGAACGCCTCAGCATTGTCCGGAAATCGATGTGTCGCTACTGTCGCTACTTGAAGGGCCTCTTCGCTTCGCATCAATTGGAGGAGAACGGATCCTAACCCCAGTAATGCCTCCTGGTGGCCGGATTCCAGGTCGACGGCTTGGCGGTAGATACGCTCGGCGCGCTCGTACCTCTTTCTTGCGAATTCATACTGGCCCATCGCCGCCAACACGTGGGGATCACCGATGTTGAGATCCGTGACGATCGCCTCCTGATCGATCTCCAAAGCCCGATACAATATTGTCAAAGCTTCCTCCACACTGCCGGTATGAATTTTTACCACGCCGAGCCCCCAACCGGACTGTAGATCCTCAGGATTAAGCTGTAACGCCCGGCGGAACTGAAGCTCCGCTTTCTGGAGTTCCAGTCGTGAAAGAAATCGTCTGCCAAGACGACCGTGAAATGTGGGATCACGAAGCTTGCTCAACCCATGCTGAAACACTTCGCCCGCAATTACATCTCCGGGCGGTTCGTCTTCCAGATAAGTAAACAGATCGAAAATCGGCTCATACTCGATGTCCGGACGCCCGACGGGATTGTAGGGTAACAAAGAGAAGATCCTGAAGGTACTCATTTGTCCGATGAGCTTGAACCGGGTAAGATTTTCTGGAGTGAAGAAGAACTGAAATGCCGCGCTCGCAACCGGGAGATTCTTTACCCCGGCATAATACTGGGGGCTGGAGCCTCCCTGCCCGATCGCCATGGTGTAGTCAAAAATAAATATTTTGACGCCGTGCCGCTCACAGACTTCCGCGAATCGCGTTTCGCTGTCGTAAAGCGCCCGGTACACCTCCTCGACTTTATCCCTGATCTGCTTTGATTCGAACTTGGGCTGCAGTGTGACCGGCCGGTCCGCATAGGCCGCGATTCCCGGTCCGAATTGAAAGGCACTAAGAACAGCCGCACCAGGATCCGTATTATCCCGGAGGAACTCGTAAACCGGATTTACGACCCTTTGCGCAGGGCGGAAAGACTGAGGGCGGACTCTCGTAATCATCGAAAGTTGAGCAATGATTCCCACCGCGAAAATGGCCATCTTGAGCCTCCCCCTACCGCCTGCGATTCCGAGAGGTCCAAACAACGCACCCGCCGACAATGTGAGAAAAAACGACGCAAAGATGCTCATGCGGTGGACCATGATGAACAGAACAAACATCGCCAGGGAAACGATCAGAATCAACAACTCGGAGGCGGACCCGGTGCGATTAAAAGTGCGCCCAAACAAGGCGCACCATCCCAACACGCCCAGAGGGAGGGCAGCCAGCATCAGCAGTCCGATTTCGTCAATGCGTGGGCTGACGAACGAGGAAGTCCACATGACGCGTGCCTCGAACGGCATGAGGGCCGGATCTTCGGGTAGCACTCCCAGGAACTTAAGCTTATTGAGCAACAATACGTAGACGTGAGAGTACGTTCCCGCACTGGCCTGAATCAGAAGCGCAAAACCCAGGGCCGAGATAAGAATAAGCGCTCCCAGAAGAAATATATTCCGCGACGAAAACTTCTTGCGGGGCAAAATGAAGGTACTGGCAATTAATCCATAGCCCAGCATGAGCGCAGGCGAAAAAACAAACCACTTTTCACGAAGCACAGGAAACAGCAGTGAGGCCACGGCCAGAATCCCTACGAAAATGGAAAGACTTTTCCGGGGCAGAGATCTAAACCCGGTCGCCAACCCGGAGAGTGCAATCGCCAGCATGAAGATAGACAAGTAGAGCTGCGACACATGCCATGCGGCAAGTGCGATCACAAACGATATTGACGTAATAATTGCGGCGTCGGCGCGGTCGCAGCGCATGCAGAACATCCACCCTGCAAAGCTCAAGAAGATGAAAGGAAGGGCAAAATCCTCACGAATATAATTGCCCCCGGCAGTTCGCATCACGGCCGCCGGGAGGATTGCGTAAATAAAAGCACACAGGAGACCCACGACAGAGGATCTCCACGTAAATTTCGCCGCAAGGAAAACTGCGAGCACCGAAAGCGCCGTAAAACAAATCTGAAACCTGACGATGAACATGTGCGGTGCCATGTCCTCAAATCCGACGCGGTAAATCCGCCCCATCACGTGTTCCATCATTGGGGTAATGTAGCGGCGAGTACTGAGGCCTTCCGGGAATTGGATCTGCGTGTCAAGCGCGGGAATGGCCTCACCCTGCGCGATCATCATGAAGTGGCGAAAGTGAAACGCGCCCTCAGTCCAAAAAAAACCTTCCGCATCCGATAGATCCGGCACGCTCTGTTTCTCTAACAGGTAATTCTTGTAGGCAACATTGCTAACGCAAATCAGCGCCAGGAGAAGAGCAGAGAGGAAATGTTGGGCGAGTTTGATTGGAGGTGTCATGAAATGGCAGTTCTACCAAATTGCAAAAGCGGAGGCAAAATTGTCATCTCCCCCCGTACCGCCGGCTAAAAGCCCGGCGCTCACCCGCTGATCGGTCCTGGGATATGGTCCGATTCTTGCGTCAGTGGTTCCAAAATCCACCCGAAACCACGGAAAACATAACCCGGGAAGGTGAGAAAATGATCAAATCAAGCAAATCCCTGGCACCACTCAACAAATATTTGAAACCTGACGAAGACACTCCCACACCCCCGATAAACGGGTCCGCGGATAATTCTGGGCAGTCCAGATTCTCGCCCGAAAATCTGGGACAGAAGATTGTTGAAAATATCAGACCGGCGTATCACGGCTGGGTTGCGGCGGTGGGTTTCTGGCAATCGGTCTCTTCCAAGGAAATGCTCCAGCGAACCAAGGAAGAAATACATCTATGGGACGAATTTCGCGTAAGCATGATCCCGCTGGACATTCCCAGAGAGTTGGAGCCCTGGATTATGGTCGCTGAGTGTTCGAAAATCGGCATCAAGGTCGACCTGAAAAATCTGAAAGTCAAGCCCGACGCCTCCAGCACGATGTCTGACGATCGGACGAAGGGAATGTCATCGATCGAAATGACCTCAGAGAAGAATAAGCGAGGAAACGGCCGCTATAGCGCGACTGCGTGATCGAATTGGTTTCCGAGCTTCGCCGGTGATTGATAACACGACAAAGTATGCTATGTCGTGTTCGATTTCCGGCCGACCGGTTCTGCATGCTGTATGACCTGCAATCTCAGGTCTCGCATAGTGCATAGCCCATCCCAATCACCGAACTTCATAGATCGTGCACCGGTCTTGCGCTTGAGCCCAAACTGATCGCGGTGCTTCGCGA
>CAUZEO010000303.1:0-6484 GCA_963578625.1 Kiritimatiellia bacterium
CATGGTAGACGCTTTTCCTATTCGTGCGCAAGATATCCATCCACACTCCGGGAGATCCCGCGGCAACGCGCGTTGTATCGTGAAATCCCTGCCCGCAGAAAACAGATTTTTCTTGCAGTTCCCCCCCCCCTGCCACGGTCGCCGCAAGCAGGGCGGCGATCATGTGGGGTAAATGGCTGGTCTTTGCCAGCATCACGTCGTGGGCTTCGGGACTCATGGAGACAACGTTTGCACCGGCCGCTTCCCAGATTTCGCTAACCAACCTGGCTGAATTCAAACTCACTTCTACGCCGGGTTCGGGCGTGATAACCACAACCGCCCGCTGGTACAGCTCGGCATGCGCCGCATCCAGTCCTTCAAGTTCCGACCCCGCGATAGGATGCGACCCAACGAACCGGCCGCCCCAGTCCGCCACCACCACCGACATCTCCCGGCACAGATCCGACTTCGTGCTCCCCACGTCGGTTACCACCGCACCTTCCGACAGTCCCGGCAGCGCTTCGCGTACGATTTCAGGAATTGTCCGCACCGGAACGCAAGCCACCACCGCTCCCGCACCCCGTACCGCCAGCTCCGGGGATTCAAACACCTCGTCCACTACGCCCGTCCCCAGCGCCCGCTCCCGCGTGGTCTGCCGTCTCGCATATCCGACAATTCTCACCGAAGGGACAAACTTCTTGAGCGCTAGACCCAGAGATCCCCCCATGAGTCCCAAGCCCAGTATCGAAATACGATCTATCATCGTGTCACGCGGCACCCTCGGCGAAAAACTCGCGAAGGGAGCAAAGAAACCGTTCGTTTTGTTCGTGCGTTCCCACCGTAACCCGAATGTACTCAGGAAGACCATAACCATCCATCGGACGAACAATCACGTGCCGACGCTGCAGGGCTTCGCTGCAGGCCCTGCCCTTCCCCACGTGAACCAGGAGAAAATTCACGACCGAGGGCACATAGCCGATCCCAGCCGCGTTCAAGCCATCCTCAAGATAGGCAAGCCCCTCCGTAACCAGCCGACGGGTTTTCGCGACAAACTCATCGTCTCGCAACGCGGCGCCGGCCGCCAGTTGCGCCATCGCACTCACGTTGAATGGCTGGCGGGCCCGGTTCAATAGATCGATTACTTCGGACGGGGCGATGAAATACCCGACTCGCAGTCCCGCCAGCCCGTACGTCTTGGAAAAGGTTCGAAGGATCACTACGCTCCGATTCTCGAGAACGTAGGAAACGGTCGGCGGCTGATCGGACTCCTCGAGAAGCTCAATGTAAGCCTCGTCGATGACCGTGATCACGTGATCCGGCACCGCATTCACAAACTGGTTCAAAGCATCTGAAGTCACGCGGGTACCCGTCGGGTTATTCGGATTTGCGATAAACACCAGGCGCGTCCGGGGTGTGATCGCCTCCAGCATGGCCGGCAAGTCATGCCTGAACGCTTTTGCCGGCGTCGCTACGGTCTCGGCTTGAAAAAGGTCGGCAACCAGCCGGTAGATGACGAATGCCTGCTGCGACATGACAATCTCGGCGCCTGGTCCAAGAAACACGTGTCCAAGTAACTCGATCGCCTCATTGCTGCCGTGGGTGATCAGGAGTTGGGACACGTCGACCCCCAGCTTTTTCGAAAGGTCCCGCTTGAGGTAAAATGTACCACCATCCGGGTACAAATGCATGGATGACGCGGCATCCTGCATCGCCGCGACTGCCAAGGGCGACGGCCCCAGCGCATTTTCGTTCGATGCTAGCTTGTCAATCCCGTCATCATTCTCCAATCCAAGCTCCCGCGCAACTTCGGAGATTGGGCGCCCGGGCTCGTAGGTCGCCAGATCCGGGATATGCGAATTGGCGAGCGCCGTGAAACTGGTGGAGCTTTTTCTCTTCATTCCATTGTCTGGTCAGTCCCCTGAACATCAACCGGATCCGCGGAAGAAGGATAAGATCCAAGCACCGTCAGGGTAAGGCAATGGCTGCCCAGTTCAGCCAGTGCTTTCTTTACCGGCTTTTCTTCGCTGTGCCCCTCAATATCAACGAAGAACCAGTATTCCCACGCCTTCTGCCGGCTGGGTCTCGACTCAATCTTACTCATGTTCAACCCGCTGGACCTGAACGACCCGAGCGCATCGTACAGCGCTCCCACCTTGTGGTGCACCCGGAAGACCACCGATGTTTTGTCCCGCCCCGTCCGTTGACCAACGCTGTGGCCGATTACGAAAAAACGGGTTGCGTTTCCCGCCTCGTCCTGGATCTGTTCCGCAATCACAGGAAGTCCGTGAAGTTCCGCGGCGAGCCTGCCCGCAATTGCGGCGCAGCCTTCCTCGGTCGAGGCGCGCGCCGCGGCCAGGGCAGTGCTGGCAGTGGGCACTTGGGCCGCGGTCGGCATTTCCCTCGCCAGCCAATGCCGGCACTGCCCGAATACCTGCGGATGGCTGTATACCGTCTGCACTTCATCGAGTTTCACGCGGGACAGCAAATGGTGCTCAATGGGCAGGCAGACTTCGGAGTAGATCTTGAGGGGCGTTTCCGTCAATTCGTCCAGAGTCGGATTCACCGAGCCTTCGGTGGAATTCTCAATCGGCACCACCCCGTAGTCCGCGACGCGCTTCTGAACCGCGGTGAACACGTCGGCAACGGCGATTTCCGGCACATAAGTTACGCTGGACCCGAACCGGGTCTTGGCCGCCTGGTGTGTATAGGTTCCCTCCGGCCCGAGGTAGGCGATTTTCGTGTCGCGTTCCAGGGATATTGCCGCGGACATGATTTCGCGGTAGATCGCCTGTAGCGACTCGTCCCGGATCGGCCCCTCGTTCAGAGACCGCACGCGCTCGAGAACTTCGCGCTCCCTGGCGGGCGTATAGACTTCCTGCTTCGACTTGCTCTTCAGTGAACCGATGTGCACAGCACTCCGAATCCGCTCGTTCAGCAGCCGAATCAGCTCCGCATCGATTTCATCGATTCGTTTGCGATATTCATCCAGGCTCAAGAGTCTTCATCCTCGTTGTGGTTATCATCTTCGTCTGCGAACTCATCTTCTTCCTCCGGCTCTTCATCGTCATCGGGAATGGATTCATTCTCACCATCCAACGGGAGGTCCGTCTGTTCAGAGTCGTCTTCCGTCACCATCGTTGGCTCGACGGGCCGCTTACTTTCCACAAGTTTCTTGAGTTCCGCGACGTTGGGCAATTCCTCCAGGGAGCGAAGGCCGAAATGTTCGAGAAATCGGCTGGTGGTGCCGAAGAGCCAGGGCCGGCCCGGCAGTTCGCTGCGGCCGACGACGCGCACCAGTTGCATCTCCAGCAAGTTTCGCACGATCTGGTCCACCGCCACACCACGGACATCCTCAATTTCCGCTCGCGTCACCGGCTGCCGGTAGGCGATGATCGCAAGACTTTCCAGGGCCGGGCGGGAGAGCTTGGCGGCCTTGCCCTTCTCCAGCATCTGCCGCAGCCAGGGCCCGCACTCAACATCGTTCTCAAGCCGGTATCCCTTGGCGATCTCGTTTACCGTAAACCCGGCTCGCAGTGGAACCAGGTCGTTGCGCAATTCCTGGATCGCGTTCTCAACGTCCTCTGTCGTGATCTCAGTGTAATCCTTGTAGGGGCCGCCGTGGTTCTCGGCCACCTGCTGCAGCACCCTGCGAATGTCGCCCGGCGTCAGAGGCTTGCGGGCTCCAAACAACAATGCGCCAACCACTTGTTTGAGTTCGGGAAGAACCAGTACTTCGCTCATGCTCCTATTCGCCTCCAGCCGTCTCTGGCGAATAGAGCGCCGGATCCCATTCTTCGTGTTTCTCCAAAACAATCTCCCTGAATACGCCGCCCTGCCGGGCTCGGACTTGCTTCATCTTGATCAATTCGAGCAGCGCCAGAAACGTGCAGATCATTTCGTTGCGGCTCCGCATTCCCTTAAATAGGTTCGTCATCGAGGAGCCTTCCTCCTTATTCAGTATCGAAACAAGCTGATCAATCTTTTCCGAAACCGTAAACCGGTCACCGAAAATCTCGGTGAGACTCTCGTCTTCCAAACGATTCAAAGCCTCATTGAAGGCCGAAATGAGGTCGAAAATACTTACATCGTTCAAAGAGACATCCGGCATCTTCCCCAATTGAACGCCCTCGCCCTCCCGGCCGAACACATTTTCCCGGCGATTCTCCATGTTCTCGAGAAAAAGGGCGGCATCCTTGAACTTCTTGTACTCCACCAACTGCCGGACGAGATCCCACCGTGGATCCTCCTCCTCTTCTTCCTCGATTTCCGGCCGTTCCTCCACCGGGAGCAGCATGCGACTCTTGATCATCATCAGGGTCGCTCCCATCACCAGGAACTCGCCGGCAATGTTCAGATCCAGCATGCGCATCAATCCCAGCGTATCCATGTACTGCGAAAAGATCCGCTCGATCGGGATATCGTGAATATCGACTTCTTCTTTCTTGATCAGGTACAGCAACAGATCGAGAGGGCCCTCGAAGACATCGAGTTGTACTTTGTAGTCCCCGCCGCCACTCACGCCAATCCCACCGCCGATCTTGCGGCATCCAGCGTTTGCCTGGCGGTCTGCTTCGCCTTGGCGGCGCCGGCGGCAAGCACGTCCTCCACGTAGGCAAGGTCGCCGGCCAACTCTTCGCGCCGGGCCTTCATCGGGGCGAAGTACGACTCGAACGCTTCCGCCAGGGCCTTCTTGGCGTCACCATACCCCATCCCGCCGGCACGGTATCGCGCAGCAAGTTCGTCGGCTTCAGCCGGCTCGGCGAGCAGCCGGTAGAGCTGATAGATGGTGCTGGCCTCCGGATCCTTCGGCTCATCGACGGTCTTCGAATCCGTGACAATCCGCATGATCTTCTTACGCGTCGGCTTCGGGTCTCCGAAAATTCCGATGGTATTCCCGTACGATTTCGACATTTTCTGGCCGTCCAGGCCGGGAATCACCGCCACCGACTTTTCGATCCGAGGCTCGGGAATTTTGAAGGTCTCGCCGAAACTTTGATTGAACTTTTCCGCAATGTCCCGTGTCACTTCGAGATGCTGCTTTTGATCGCCGCCTACCGGAACTACGTCCGACTGCACGGCCAGGATGTCCGCGGCCATCAGCACCGGATACGCAAACAACCCGTGGTTCGACGAAATTCCTCTCGAGATCTTGTCCTTATAGGAGACACACCGCTCAAGCAGGCCCATCGGCGTAACGTTGGACAGAATCCAAGTGAGTTCCGTCACTTCGGGCACGTCACTTTGCCGGTAAAACGTCGCCCGGTCCGGATCCAGGCCGCAGGCAAGGAAATCGAGAGCTACGTCCAGGGTCATGCCTCGGAGAGATCCCGCATCGTCGACCGTCGTCATCGCATGGTAATTTGCAATGAAAATGTAGACATCCGCGGTTCGCGTCATCTCGATCACCGGCCGCATCATGGCAAAGTAGTTGCCGAGATGAAGCAGCCCTGACGGTTGAATTCCTGATAATACCCTCATGTCTACTCCGCAGGGGAAAGACACTAGTGAATGTGAGAAATGCAGCAAAGGAAAAAGAAGGCACCGTGCGCTGGATCGGAAAGCTGCTCAGGTACTGGCTCCCGCCAATCCTTCTCCTTGTCACCATGGCCCTCTACAGCGCGAATGCGCTGCCCCACCGGCCACCGATCTGGATGCTCAGGCGGGACAAACTCGTGCATGGGATCTTCTTTGGTACCGTGGCGGTCCTGGTCATGCGAGCCCTCCGTGGCGGCCACCGCTGGACGACCTGGTGGGCCGCCACGGGCGCTTTTCTCTTCACCGTTCTCTACGGAGGGTGGGACGAATATCAACAGGGACACAATCCGGCCCGGAATCAGGATCTTCACGATTGGTACGCCGACATCATCGGCTCAAGCACGGTTTTCCTGTCCGCCACCGCAAAATCCCTCCTGGCCCGCAGATCGAGCCAACCAATTGAACCTTGAAATGCGGCGACAACGCGCTCCCGGAAATGTCCAATATCGAATGCTCAATTTAGAATATCCAAGGGGGGGGGATCTCATCCTTCAATATTGGGCATTGAGCATTCGATATTCGAAATTATACAATTAAACACCAAATACTGAGCACTCCCACCCGCTCCCCGCAACTCACCACCAACCAAATCCGTGATACCGATAGTTGTGGATCCTCCTCGGGTAGATCGTTTCGGTGACGTACCGGTTGCGATAGCTCCGCAAAAGTCCGAACCAGTTCTTGTTGTAGATGAAGAGATCCTCCCATGCCTTGTCGCCCCGGAAATCGGCGACATGGAATTGATCCACCGGCCCCAGGCAGGGTTGATTCCAGGACCAGCCGTTAAAGAAAGGCCGCGATATCATCCCGGCCATCCTGGTTGAAGTCCGCGACGTGCAGCCAGTCCATCAGATGCAGCTTGACGCCGTCGGACTTGTAGATCTGCATGTGAGCCTGACTCCAGGTCCCGGGATCATGCACAACCACGTCCACCTTGCCGGAGGCATCTCCGTCGAAGTTGCCGACATAG
>CAUZEO010000304.1:0-6475 GCA_963578625.1 Kiritimatiellia bacterium
CGCGTTCCATCTTTGAGAATCACCTGCTGCGGACCCGGACTCGTGCTGAACGGGACGATCACCGCGCCGTTTTCATTCGGCCTGTACTCTTTGCCGCCAAGCCAGAGGACCGCGTTGGGGTGGGGCTGGTTGCTTTCGTCGTAGATCCTGAATTGGTGCCCGGAAGAGCCGATTCTCTCCGTCATGTGAAGCCGGCCCTTTCTCACGACGGCCCGGCTGCTGACCCCGCTTCCAATCCATTCGATCACATACACGCCGGGTTCCGTGCACTGGGGAAGATCAAATGTCCGCTCTACGCGACGGAGGTCAGGCTCTTCGTAAGTGAACACGGTCTCGTCCTCCGCCACCAGTCCGTCGAGATCGAGCCCGGTCGAGATCTGCCGCTGATTGATCCGGTAATAATTGAACGCATTGATTCGGAATACTTTGAGAATCAGCATATCGATGTTTTTGACATGGAGTTTGAGCTGAACCGGGTCATCGACAGCAAAGACTTCGGGGTTGGTGGCGCTGAACTCCAGATCGATTCGCTCTTTTAATGCCTGGTACTCCGCCGGATTCATGAGCGAGTACCACTGCTCCATGTCGCCGATTCCGCTCACAATCTTTGTTTCGGCAAAGACGCGCTTCAAGTACCGGTCTTTGACGAATGGCTCGTAGGGCTTGTAATCGTTGTCCCGGACAAAGAAGTGCATCAGGTAGGCGCGGACAAGGGGTTCGTCATCCTGGATGTGCGGGAGCAGGGTGACGCCTCCGAATCTCTCCATGAGATTGGCGTGAGGGATGTTTTTTTGTGAGGCCGAGCGCAGGTGAGCTTGATCTACATAATGCGCGGCGCGCGGTAGTTGGACGTACTCCAGGAAGAGCTCCCGATCGTATGTGCCGGAGGTGCGGTCGAGCCGGAGCTTGTGGTAGAGGCTGTGAGCCTTGAGCGAGGTAAATGCCGGCGCGAGTCCACGGGTATAATCGAGAAGGCGATCGACGTATTCGCGTTGCGCAACCGGGTCGCGGACCGCATCCACGTCGTCGCTTGGCGCGAGCTTGGTGATATATGCATGCACAAACGCGGTGTTGTCGCGAAGGCGGGGCATGAGGCTCAGGCACTCGTCGAGCTGAGATCGGAGCATCCGCTCATGAATGGGATGCGATCCGAAGCCGCCGCTGTGCTTGTTTTTCAAGCCGGTGACGACGAGCTTGGGCAGGCCGGGAATGTCGGGGCGCCGGGCTCGTTGCAGCAGGTGCCGAAGCCGTTCCGCGTTCAGGTCAGCGAACGGGACGATGTCCAGACCTGCGTCTTCGATCCCTTCCAGGTTGGAGTGGTTGCGAATCGCGCGGTCCCGCAAGTTTTCGATGCTGATGCGGGAGGGATCGAGTCGGGTAGGAAAATGGGGCTTCTGGTCAGCTATTTGCCTGGTGTGGTTGAAGTGGAGGTCAAGCTCGTCGATGATGTGGTTCAGCGATGTTTCGGGGATCTTTTCGTAGTCCAGCACTGCCTGTCGATTGACGATCTCCCGTACCCTCTGCGTGGTTTTGTGTCGTTTGATCCACTGGGCCAGTGTTTTGGCGTAGGCGTCCCCGTCGCCGGTTTGCTGGTAGTGGAGGCAGTGGTAGAAGTAATAGTCCTCCGTACCGGGAATCAGTTGCTTGAGCGCCTCGGCGCGGTCTTCCGAAAGGCTGAATTCCTCAACAAACCCGATTTCCCGGGCGTGGGTGTTCGCCGCGAGCATGACCATAGAGAGCGCGGACAGAATGGATCGGCAATGGTTCATAATTTCTCCTTGTTTCAAAGTTCTCGTTCTATGGGAATACCCGTAGGACGATTCTCGTAAACAATTCTCTCAGAAAAAAATGACTAAATAATCCCAGCGACGTACCGTGGGCGTTACAGGATTGATTGGTTCTGAACGCGGCCGGAAGGTCAACGCTTAATCTCCCACGGATGGCAAAGCCAACCCGAGGATCTTAGGGCTCTGCGGATGTGCATTAATTCTGACAAGCGGACATTTCCATTGCCACGAGACGTGCTACGCTTAAACGTAAACAATTTATCCTGTTTGGCTCATTCGAAATCGGTCCCCTTGTCGAACAATATCTTTGGGCTGAATTTCGATATCTGTGGGGTCCTCAAGCAGAGCCCAAAGTATCCGTGGGTCGGTCTTGCCACTTGCCCGTAGTGCTGCGCCGGAATCATGGCTATAGCTGCTGCAGGAGGGGCTGTTAGATCACCATGCGGAGCGCAAGGCATCCACTGGGCGGCGGGCGCTCACGAATCGGGTTGGAGTCCGATGCGGTAAAACATCACGTTTTGCGCCGCACCATAGGCGAAAACCATGGTCCCGTCGATTCCTGAAACATCGACGCAATCCGAAACTCCCGACCCGTTTTGTCCATCCGAGGTCGTCGATGTATAGAGTGTGTAGCGGCGTCCGGTGAGTGAATCCCAGTCAATATCATCGACATCCGGTGTTCTGTGCATTCGAAGCCGCCAGGTGCTTTGATTGTCGTTCGGGTCTGAGCCCGCGCGCACTTCGCTGCCATCGATGGCGCCATCGCCGTCATTGTCGGGGTCAAATCGGTCGGTGCCTGCCGCTTCCTCTTCTGAATCGGTTAAACCATCGCTATCCTGAGCGCCGGATGGATTGAACGGGCGCACGGAAAGATTGTCAAAGCCGAAGTTCATGCCCTTTTTATTCTTTCCCTTGACCGGGATCCCCATGGAACATAGAAATCATTTCCGGGCGGAAGGGGGGCCGGCAGTTGAAACATTCCCCCGACACTTCGCGCGGCTCGGTGCGAGCGCGTTCATTTCCTCGTTGGTAAACCAGGTTTGTGCATCGGTTACGTTTGAGTTGTCAACCGCCGCATCGAAACCTGGCATCGTGCTCCAATCCGCAAAGGTGGTGGAATAGATCACACGCCGAAAGAAGCGGTTCGGGATTTCGATGAGGCGTGCCGGCTCCAACTGCATTCAAGATCGTAATAGAGCTCGATTTTGTCGAGGGTTGTACTCGTGTCGTTTTGGAACCGGACGGTCATGTGATTCTCGTCCGCTTGCCCTTTTATTTTCCGAAACTGAGGTGGCGGTCAGTTGAAGTTCCCATCAAGTTGAATGCCGACCGCTGGTCTCCGTCGGTCGATGAATCCACCACAACCAACTGGTCCGCACGTTCCGAATCGTTGACTACGATGCTCCGGGCTCTGTCGCAATATACATTCGGTGCAAGTGTGTCGTACCCATAGCATAAAATGATTCGGCGAAATCATCCTGGTAGGAGTATGAGGCACCGAGGACCTCCCCTGATGTCGATGAAACGGCGAGAAGTAGAATGATTGTGGGTGCCAGTTTTTTATAGATTACAGTCTCTCTAATCTTGCCCCGTCCCAGACACCGATTGTCGTATTTTGAGGAATTGTGTATTATGATGGAATTGTTTAAAAAGAACAAAATCCCTCGAAAGTTCATTTTCTTGGTTCGATGTCAACAAGCGTAAATATTGGGAAAGTTGATAGACTTGGTGACAGGCGGTCAGTTAGGCCGGCTGGGAGGGCTGTAGAATTTGCATTCTTGCGAGGCTCCCCGCGATATCGGATACTCCCCGGTCTTCAGGAAACCTTCCGGCATGAATAACGAAAAATTAGAAAATGAAGGCGCCATGGACGTGGATCACATGGCGCATCTGGCTCGCATGTACCTGGATCCCGAGCAGGTGGCCGAGTTTAAAAATCAACTGGGGGAGGTGCTCCGATACGTGGAAAAGCTCCAGGAATTGGACCTCACGGGGATCGAGCCGACCGCGCACGCAATTCCGGTGGAGAACGTGCTGCGGTCCGACGAGGTTCGCCCCTGCCTGGATCACGATGCCGCTTTAGGCAACGCGCCTTCGTCATTCCAGGGTGAATTCGAAGTTCCTTCGATCATCGATTAGCACGCGGAGCATGGGTGATCTACAGGCAAAAACGATACACGAGTTGGCGGACTTGCTGGCGTCGGGTAATTGTGGCGCCGTGGAAATCACGTCGGATGTTCTGGCGGCGGTGGATGCGCGCAATGACGGATTGAATGCATACATTGCTCTCGACGCGGAGCAGGCGCTTGCCGACGCCAGATCGGCGGACGATGCGCGGGCGAAAGGTGATACTCGTCCTTTCCTGGGAATTCCCATTGCAGTAAAAGACGTGTTGAATATCAAGGGGCAGACGTGCACCTGTGCGTCCGCGATTCTCAAGGGATATCGTTCTCCCTACGATGCGACTTGTATCGCAAACCTGCGTCGCGCCGGATTTCACTTTGTCGGCCGGCTCAACATGGATGAATTCGCCATGGGCGGATCGACGGAGAACTCGATTTACGGACCGGCCCGGAACCCCAGGAACAGCGAGTACGTGACGGGAGGTTCCAGTGGAGGGTCGGCCGCGGCAGTAGCCGGAGAGATTGCCGTTGCGGCGATCGGCTCAGACACCGGAGGTTCGATTCGCCAGCCTGCTTCCTTCTGCGGTTGCGTGGGTCTCAAGCCGACCTATGGCCGTGTCTCACGATACGGACTGGTCGCTTTCGCTTCATCCCTTGATCAGGTCGGTCCACTCACTCGCGATGTGATTGATTCGGCCATATTGCTGGAACACCTTTCGGGGCATGACCCGATGGACAGCACCTCGATTGACCAGCCGGTCCCCGAATTTGGCGCCGACGCATCTACGAGTTTGAAAGGGATGCGCCTGGGGATGCCGAAAGAGTATTTCGTGGACGGGATGGATCCTGATGTGGCGAAGGCGGTTCGGGATGCGGTCGATGTTTGCGCGTATTTGGGCGCGGAGATTGTGGACGTGTCACTACCCCACACCGAATATGCCATCGCGGTATACTACATCATTGCCACGGCGGAAGCCTCCTCTAATCTCGCGCGCTTCGACGGGGTTCGTTACGGCGCGCGCATTTCAGGAGACGATCCCATTGATCTCTACGGCAAGACCCGCCTCGCCGGATTCGGCAACGAGGTAAAGCGCCGCATCATTCTTGGGACATACGTTCTGAGCAGCGGATACTACGATGCCTACTACTTGCGTGCCCAGAAGGTTCGAACGCTACTCCGGCGGGACTTCGAAGGGGCATTCGGGCGGTGCGACGCGATCGTCGCTCCAGTCGCTCCAAGCGCCGCCTTCAAGATCGGTGAAAAAGTGAACAATCCGCTTCAAATGTACCTGGGTGATTTGCTTACCGTGCCGGCAAACCTCGCCGGGATTCCCGGAATTTCGGTGCCCTGTGGCCTCACCGGCGAAGGACTTCCCATTGGGCTTCAAATCCTCGGGCCCGATTTCGGCGAGAAGACGATTTTGAAAGTTGCTCATGCATACGAGCAAGCGAACGGATGAAGAAGGCAGTTAGCTTCGAACCCACGGTTGGCCTGGAGGTGCACGTCCAGCTCAAAACCAACACCAAGATCTGGTGTGGATGCCCCAACCGGTATGGGATTTCGCCCAACACGGATATCTGCCCGGTGTGCTTGGGATATCCCGGCGCGCTTCCAGTGTTGAATGCCCGCGCGGTCGAGCTGACGGTTCGGACGGGGCTGCTGCTGGGTTGCGACATCAATCGATATAGCAAGTGGGACCGCAAAAACTATTTCTATCCCGATATGCCGAAGAATTTTCAAATCTCGCAGTACGACCTTCCGCTCTGCGTCGGCGGCGGCCTGGACATCGAAGTGGAGGGCGAACGAAAACGAGTGAACCTGACCCGTATTCATCTCGAAGAGGATGTCGCAAAGAATACGCATTACCCGGGGCGGAGTGTGATTGATTTCAACCGCGCGGGCACGCCGCTGATGGAGATCGTCACGGAGCCGGACTTGTCGACCGCGGATGAGGCGATGGCATTTCTGTTAGCCCTTAAGGAGATGCTGTCGTATGGCGAGATCAGCGACTGCAACCTGGAGGAGGGGAACATTCGCTGCGATATCAATTGCAGTGTACGGTTGGCAGGTGCGGAGGAACTCGGAACCAAGGCGGAGATAAAGAACATGAACACCTTCAAGGGGGTTCACCGCGCATTGTCATATGAGATCAAGCGGCAGACGACCGAGGTTCAACGAGGGGGGGAGATCGTCCAGGAAACCAGGCGCTGGGATGACGGCGGGGGTATGACACAGTCGATGCGGACCAAGGAGTATGCGCATGACTACCGATATTTCCCGGAGCCGGATCTCGTGCCGGTGCGGCTTGAGGAGAAGGCCATTGAGCGCATCCGGTCGGAACTCCCGGAGATGCCGGCCTCGCGCCGTCTCCGGTTCGTCGAGTCGTATGGGCTGCCTGCATACGACGCCGGGGTGCTGGTCGCGGAAAAGGAGGTGGCCGATTTCTTTGAAGCGGTGGCCGGAATCTGTTCGAACTACAAGACCATTTCCAACTGGATCATGACCGAGTTGTTACGGGCGATATCCGATTCCGGGCAGGGCCTGTCGGATTCGTCGATTACGCC
>CAUZEO010000305.1:0-6446 GCA_963578625.1 Kiritimatiellia bacterium
TTGTTTAATTCTCCACACACAAAATCGTGGGAGGCTGGCGTCGTGGAGTACCGCAGCACGAGGAGCTCCGGGCACTCAGCGCGTGCTCTCTCCGCAAGCTGGTTTCCGGTTCGGATGTCCGGAAATGCGAAAATGTGTTTGCCGTCGAAAAACGGAGCGCTGGTGAATCGGGAATTGTGGTACAGCTTGTTTTTATGAATCTTCTTGTAGAAGCACTGCCCGGTCACCAGCACGTCCGCATTGATCAGCTTGCACGCGGCTATCGCGCCCTGGGGGTCCGTCAGCAGTGTGAGCTGGAGATTCTTCTCATTCTTCAGCATGAGTTCGATCAGCCTGAGGATCGATGGATCCGTCTGCACAATGACAACTTGAATTGCTTCCGTCTTCATATCTCTATTCCTTGTGGTTCTTCATCCTGTAGTTTTCCCCAAATACGCGCGTTGCGGCGATGTCCCGATCGGGTTGGCGAAATCCCGGTGTAAATGCTTTCCCCGTAGAGGCTCAAGCAATCAGAGATGGCCTACATGCAAATCTAAAGAACGCTTCTCCTATGATTGGTTGGTTTTTTAAGAGGGCGTCCCGGTTTCCGCCGGGGGTGCTCTTCCCATTCATCCACAGAAGCAGAATCGGTGCTACGCACCTGTGTATTCCTGTTGTCTTCGCGAGGAAAATGTTGATAAAATACTGAAATAAAGCATGTTACGACGCTTCGTTCCCGGGGGGCATTCGCGGAAAAGAAAGAACCAGAAGAAGAAGAGAGTTTTCGCGAATATGCGACCCGAGGACCGGTTTTAGCCCTATTCATGAGTAAAATCCGTTCCACCAAGCAGATACGCGGCAGACCCGCATTCGGTGGGACTCTGCTCGCCTGATTCCTGCAATTCTTTCCGCAGGAAATGAGAATCGCATGTTCGCAAGAAACGGTGGGTTGTTTGCAACCGTGCAAGTACATGATGCGCCCTTTTCACTTGCTTTTCCTGGCCCTGAAGTCCAAATGGAGGGCGATTTCGGCGACAGCATTTGGTTATGAGGAAAGGAAGTCGTGATGCAGGTACCGGTGGATCTTTTGTATACAAAAACTCACGAATGGGTCCGTGTCGAAGGCGATAGCGCAGTGGTGGGAATAACGGATTTTGCGCAGAACCAGCTTTCGGATTTAACGTTTATCGAACTGCCTGTCGCCGGAGACGATGTCTCCTCATCGGACGAGGTCGCCGTCGTAGAATCCGTGAAGGCGGCCTCGGATGTTTTCGCCCCCGTGAGCGGGAAAATCCTTGAGGTCAACGATCAGTTGGAAGGACAGCCCGATCTCCTCAACAGTGATCCGTACGGAGAGGGCTGGCTTTTTAAAATCCGTCTCAGCGATCTCTCGGAGCGGGACCGTCTGCTAACCGCGGAAGCGTACAGACAAAGCATGCCGGCGGAGAGTTGAGCGGACCGGCCGTTATCAGCATCTTCCTTCCTGGTCCTGTCCGATACGCGGCAGCGGCCCAGCTTCAAGAGGACATTCTCCAGGCCCGGATCGCGGATGAGATCCCGGATGTCGTGCTCCAGATGCAGCACTTTCCGGTGGTAACACTCGGCCGACGGGGCCGCGACGAGCACTTGTACAGAACGCCGGCGGCGCTCCGGGCATTGGGCATCGATTTTCACATTGCGCCCCGCGGCGGTGATGTGACCTACCATGCACCGGGACAAATCGTTCTCTATCCGATCTTTCGCCTGGATGCGGTCCGGACCGGGAGCCATGGATATCTTCACCAATTAGAGGAAATTGCGATCAGGACTGCGGCCGCATTTCACGTGGATGGATACCGTCGGGAGGGAAAATCCGGAGCCTGGACCTCGGCGGGAAAGATTGCGGCGATCGGTTTCCGAATCCGTCGATGGGTTGCGTACCACGGCCTCAGCTTGAACGTTGATCCTGATTTGACGGGATTTACGTTTATGGCGCCTTGCGGAATAGAGGACGAGCCGGTTTCTTCTTTTCGCACAATTCTGGAGGACCGGTGCCCCACGATTCGCGAAGTAATGACAGAGTTAGAATCCCAATTCGGCACTGTCACCGGTTTGTGTCCAGAGCGGAGAACGACCGATGTTCTGGACGATATTCCGGCTCTACGGCAAATATTTCAGCGATTTGATACATAGTAACTGGTTGCTCCTCAACAAATTATAGCCCTCCGCCTGTCTGCCGGTATCCGGATGATGGCATGCCTTTTACTTTCTTATAGAAGGTGTCAGGCATGGCCCATTGCAGAATTCTCTGTAGTACGCCGATCCGATCGGCTGCGTGCAGGTCCCGAAGCCGTCGTTGATGATCGGAGCTCTGGTGCAACGTTTCGGAAAAGATTCATTAAAGAACACGCTGGTCGTTGGTTCCATCGGCTCGTCGCTTCTTGTGACAATTGCAATTGCCGTGGTGGTGGGCCTGCATCATGGAATGCAGATGCCGAACCGTGTCAAAGCCGACGTGCACTCCCAGGTTGATCTCGCCCGGTCGGGCCTTGAGCTTGCCTTGATTTTCGGAGACGAGGTTGCCGCGACCCGCGGTATAACCATCCTCGGACGGAACCCACATGTGGCCGGTGCGCGCCTGTTCGACGATGAAGGCGAGGTTCTCGCCACCTACCTGAAAGAAGATTCGGGTATTGAGTTGCCTGAGTTTCTTCCCATGGGTCTTCCCGACGTGCCCGGCGCAACCTTCACCGCGCGTGAATCGTTGACCTCGGGAAGTACGCGGTTGGGCATCCTCCTGGTGGTGGGGACCTGGTCGAGCCGTGATCTTTTTCCCGCGGGGTTCGTCCAGTTTTTCATTGCCGCCGGTCTGATCTCGCTGCTTTGCGGTTTGGCCATGTCGGCCGTCATATATCAGCATCTTTCGCGGACCGTGATGGGGGTTACGGACAAACTGGTGTGGGCGTTCAAGTTTCGGGACTTCACCGGAACGATCTCGCCCGGGCAAAAAGGCATGGTCGGTAACCTGGCGGACCAGTGCAACTCCATCCTGATGTTGAGTCGTTTCCGGGAAGAGGAACTTCAAAAACAGCGGAAAGCGCTGGAACAGACGGTGCAGGAGCGGACAGAGGCGCAGGAGGACACCAACCGGCAATTGAAAAAAGCGGTCGACGAGCTCAAAGAGGCAAAAATATCCGCGGAATTCGCCAACCACACCAAATCGCAGTTTCTCGCCCGGATGAGCCACGAGATACGAACGCCAATGAACGGCGTGCTCGGAATGACGGACCTGCTGCTCCATACGGAGCTGGCGTCGCGCCAGCGCAGCCTTGCCGAAACCGTCTACCGATCGGGCGAAGGTCTCCTTCACATCATCAATGACATTCTCGATTTCTCCAAGATCGAGTCGGGGAAACTCGATCTGGAGGAACGTTCTTTCGATCTCTGGGAGACCATTGACTAAGTGCTCGAGTTACTCAGCGAAAACGCGTTCAAGAAAGGGTTGGAACTGGCCGGCCTTGTCGACGATGCCGTCCCTACCAAGATCGTCGGAGATCCGAATCGGCTACGCCAGATTCTCTTCAATCTCGCGGGGAACGCGATCAAGTTTACCGAACACGGCGAAGTTCTCATTGTCGACGAAGGTTCCACGTTCTGGTTTACGGCCTGCTTCCGGGAACCGTCTCATGAAGCCGGCGACCACATCGCGTCGCGCCATGCCCTGAAGGGGTCCCGCGTCCTGATCATCGCGCCACATGACGCGGTGCGAGAGCGGTTGGTCCGCAGGCTGGTCTCCTGGGGCGCATATGCCGAGGCTTTCGCCGGGTCCGAAGATGCCGTGATGCGGGCCGCCAGCGATTCGCACCTGGGATCTCCCTATGATATTGCCCTGCTTGACGGTTCAGTGGAGCGGCCGGCAACCCGGGTTCTCTTTATGTCCGGATACACCGAGCACGCTCTCTTCGAGGTTGGTGGTCTCGATCTGGCGAAATCGTTCCTTCAGAAACCTTTCACGGTGGGTGATCTGGCGGGCCGTGTCCGCGACTCACTGAATTCGGCATCGACAGTTGACTATCCCTGCCCGGGCGCGTAGTCTTGGCTCCATGATGAATTCCAGCCGGAAATCAGACCTGTTGCGAGGGGCGCTTCTCCTCTCTCTTACGCGCGGCGGTTCAGCCGCCGCAATGGGTCTCGTGTGTATCGGCTGACGAACGCGTACAGCCAGCAAGTTATGAGTGACCCATCCTGCGGAAGCAAGATGGGTTTTTTGTTAAAATGTAAGAACAGAGGGCATCATGAAAGGCCGAAAAAAAGACCGGGTCGTGATCTTTGACACGACCCTGCGAGACGGAGAGCAGAGTCCCGGCGCCAGTATGGGACAGAGTGAAAAGTTGCAGGTTGCCAACCAGCTTGCCCGCCTCAAGGTCGACATCATTGAGGCGGGTTTCCCTATTGCCTCTCCTGGCGATTTCGAGGCCGTTCACGCGGTGGCATCGCAGATCAAGGGTCCGCGGATTGCCGGGTTGGCCCGGTGCCGGGAAAAAGATATCCATCGAGCTGCCGAGGCCGTCGAGCCGGCGGGAGATCGCGCGAGGATCCATGTTTTCCTGGCCACCTCGGCGATTCACCGCGAGCACAAGCTGCGGATGGGCAAGAAGGAAATCATCCAACATGCCGTAAAAGGCGTAACCCTGGCGCGATCCCTGGTGGAAGACATTCAATTCAGTCCGGAAGACGCTGCGCGAACCGAGCCGGAGTTTTTGGCGGATGTCTGCACCGCGGCCGTCGAGGCCGGGGCAACCACGATCAACATCCCGGACACTGTCGGGTATGCGGTGCCGGAGGAGTTCGGCGCTACTATTCGCTATCTCTTCGACCGCGTGCCGGGCCTGGACAAGTGCGTCGTGCATGTACACTGCCACAACGACCTGGGGCTGGCGGTCGCTAATTCTCTGGCCGCGGTGGAGAACGGCGCGCGAGGGATCGAGTGCACCATCAACGGCCTGGGAGAGCGGGCGGGAAATTGCTCGCTCGAAGAAGTAGTCATGGCGATCCGAACCCGTTCCGATGCCCTGGGAGGGGTATGGACAGGGATCAATACGCGCGAACTCTACCGGGCCAGCCGCATGGTGAGCCAGTTGACCGGGATGGTCGTGCAGCGCAACAAGGCGATCGTCGGCGCCAACGCGTTCGCGCACGAAGCGGGCATACACCAGGACGGGATGCTGAAGAAGGCAAACACGTACGAAATCATGCGGCCGGAGGACATCGGCATCCAGGGCACCGAATTGGTCCTGGGCAAGCACTCCGGGCGGCACGCGCTCAATGAGCATCTGATCCGCATGGGTATCCGTCTGAAGAAGACCGACCTGGAGCGTTGTTACAATTCCTTCATCGCCTTGGCCGACAAGAAGAAGTCGATCTACGACGATGACCTGCTGGCGATCGTCCAGGAGCAGATGAGTGGAATTCCCGAGTATTATACCGTCGCCTACCTGCACGTTTCAACCGGCAGCCAGACGGTGCCGACTGCCACGGTGCGATTGGTTCGTGACGGAGAGTCGTTCCAGGACGCGGCCTGTGGGGATGGTCCGGTGGATGCCGTTCTCAAGACCATAGAACGAATCAGTGGAGAGCCCGGCCGGGTTCTGGATTTCTCCATCCAGGCCGTTACCAAGGGGAAGGATGCCGTCGGAGAAGTCAGCATTCAGGTCCGGTTCGGAAAAGAAATCGTAGCCGGAAAAGGATCCAGCACCGACATCATCGAAGCGAGCGCCAAGGCCTACCTGAATTGTCTGAATCGCTACTTGTTCAGTCGTCGCCAGGAGAGTAAGCCCAAGCGCGCGCAGCCACGCGCAAAGGCAAAGAAAATACGTGCGGCGGCGGCGGGATAAGAATATGCGGGTCGGTGGTACTACCAGGGCCTTCGCCGTATTGGGTCACCCGATCGGTCACAGCCTGTCGCCGGTCATGCACAATGCCGCCTTCGACGCGCTCGGCATGGATGCGGTATATTTGCCGTTCGACGTTGAGCCGAGCGGCTTGATGGACGTGCTGAACGCGATGCGCTTCATGGGTTTCGCCGGCGCCAACCTTACCTTGCCGTTAAAAGAAGTTGCGTATGGAGGGCTTACCGATCTGGACGAATCTGCGCAGTCTGCCGGGGCGGTCAACACGGTGCGCTTCGGGGAGGACGGCGCACGGGGCTATAACACGGATGGGTACGGATTGCTGGCCGCGCTGCGCGAGGCGTTTGGCACCGCGGCGGAAGGCGAAGATATTGCTATGCTGGGCAGTGGCGGCGCGGCGCGGGGGACCGCGCTGGTCTGCGCGGCTGCCGGAGCGCGATCCTTGACCCTGGTCGCCCGCAACCGGGAACGAACCGAAGAACTCGCGCGAGACATCAGCGCCGCGCTCCCTTTGATTTCCCTGCGATGCGTTGTCGACGAAAATGAAAAAGAGAGTGCAATTCGTGATGCAACCCTGGT
>CAUZEO010000306.1:0-6425 GCA_963578625.1 Kiritimatiellia bacterium
AGAATGGGTATATCGAGAGTTTTCATGCCCGTTTCCGGGAAGAGGGCCTGGATCGGGAGCAGCTCTGGACGTTAACCGAAGCCAGAGTGGTGCTGGAAGATTGGCGACGGGAATACAATGAAGAGCGCCCGCATAAAAGCCTCGGTTTAGAAACGCCGAAAAGCTTCGCCAGGACGCACCAAGGCGGGCGCTCCGGTCGGGCTATGCCCTCCCTACGTCCCCGCCTTGACAATACATCTATACTGGAGAGATATTCAACCTGTAACCTGGTGCCTGGACTAACATAACTACTGGGCCAGTTCGGTGAGCCCGGCCAGCGTCCGCGCCACGCTCTACCATTGCCTCGCCGAAAAGACCGAAGCGATCATCGGACACCCGGTGGTCTGCGATAGTCCGGGCTTGATCGTCCAGGTAACGCAGAAACCCACCGGCGATGGCGGTTACAGCTACTATGTAGCAGTCAGTAATCCAACGGACAAACCGATCCAGACCACCCTGCGAAAAAACATCCCCCTACCCGACTTCCCCTTTGAAAGCACGGAGCTAACCGTACCCCCCGGCGGCTACCGGATCGCATCAGACGGGTAATATCATTTCCTTAGGCCCTGTGGGTATTTGTATTGTGAGGAATCGTTGGACGAATTTCATTCAATCGCGAAGCGCAACAAATAATTCTCTTTGCCGAGACTAAGGAAAATGATTCTTCCTTCAACTGCAGAGCCCAACGAATTGCTTTTGCCTCCATTGCGGAGCCCGGGCAAACATGATCACTGGACGAGAACGCTCTGATCCACCGCGACGTCCTGGATGGTCTGGGTGTTTCCGTTGAGCCAGGTAACCTCCAGGTCGACCGGAGCGACGCGGCCGCCCAGCCCGAAGTGGAGCACCAGGTCGTTGCTGCAATGCGATCCGGTTCCGCTCTCCACCTGGCGAACAAGGATGTCTCCGCCGCCCAGGTCGATTCGCACCTGGGTGCCGATGGCGTCGCGCCCCACGTTCGCCTGGTTGATGCCATCCACTTTCACCTTCAGCCAGTGGTTGCTATTCCCCTGGTTGACAAACAGCTTGCCGTTGTTCACCAGGTCCAGATCCCCGTCATCGTCGATATCCGCCCAGGCGGATTGCAGGGAGACGCCCAGGTTTCCGAATCCGGCCTCGGAGGTGACGTCGGTGAAGAACCAGCCCCCATCATTCCGGTAGAGCACGGGGCTTTGATCGACGCCGCCGGTCCCGGTGTTGATGGCTACGCCGACCCAGAAGTCGAGGTCCCCGTCGTTGTCGTAATCGGCCAGCGACGGCCCCCCGATCGATTCCTGGTACGCCAGGTTCACGGTCGATGCACGATCGACGAACATGTAGCCTCCGCCCGCCCCCTGGTTCTCGAGAAACTGGGACTCGGGCTGACGCGCGCAGCCGCCGCACCAGTTTTGCGGGTGGGCGAAGTTGGCGACAAAAATGTCGAAGTCACCGTCGTTGTCCATGTCGCCCCAGGCCGCTCCGATGGTGTGGGCGTAGTTCCAGGAGGGATTGGACGCCGCAAAGCCGTCGGCGCCAAGCGTTTGAGCCTGATCCGTAAAGGTGCCGGAACCGTTGTTGACCAGCAGATAGTTCTGTTCGAGCAGGTAGTGGCAGGCGAAAATATCCAGGTCGTTGTCGTGGTCGAAATCACATGCCGTGACCCCGCGCGTGGCGCGGATGGTTCCTGATTCCGTCCAATCCACACTGAATGAAGAGCCGTTGTTGTTTGCGATCTCGACGTCCAGCCGACGGGTGGACGGCCACAGGTAGCCGCCGATGTAGAGATCCGTATCGCCGTCCGTGTTCCAGTCCCCCCAGGCCATGCCCTGGCTGTCGTTGACTGCGTCGATCGCGGGAAAGCCGAAGGCCGTAAAGCTGGTGCCGCTGACATTTCGGTACACATCGACTTCCGCGGTGTGACGCCAGACGTAGATATCGAGCAGCCCGTCATTGTTGTAGTCGGCGAACGTGTGCCCCCCGATCGTCGAGTGTTTCGTGAATCCCGTCCCGGCATTGTTTTGCCACAGTTGCGTGCCGTCCACCAGGTCCGGATACCCGTCGTTGTTGAAGTCGCCCCATCCGGCCCGGCCGTTGAACAGCGTTCCGCCCGTGAACATCGTGGCGGTCTGGTCCAGGAAACCGTTATGGGTTCCCGATGGAGGAGGATCGGTGCCGGAGGAGGAAAGCACGCGATAGGTCTTGCTCGCCGAATATCCGTCGGGATCGTAGAGGGCCATCGTCCCGCCGGTGCCAATGACGAAGGATCCGGCATCGATCCACACGTTGGAGGTCCCGCTCGCCAGATACTGGAGCTTGTAATCGATGCCGAGATTGCTCTCGAATTGGATGATGTGGGTGTCCGTGAGAAAGATGTCCGTCACCTCGGCAATGGGGAGCGGCTGGGGCGGCCCGGGAATGGTCACCCGGATATTGTCCATGTGAAAATCCCCCCCCTCACTGCCGATCCAGAAGTGATTGTGGGCGGGATTGCTGTCCGTGTTCTTGTGGGTCTGCCCTGAAAGATCGATGGAGTAAAGCACCGACTGCCCGTTGATGGATCCGGCGGTGCCTTCCAGCAGAATGGAGTAGAAATCAATCGAGTCGGTCACGGTGATCGCGTACTCATTGGCGTTGTCGGCCAGATTGCCAGTGAATCCTCCGCTCACCATTCCCGCACCGGTGGTGCCGCCGCCGGTCTCGAGGGTGCCAAGCACATCTCCGTTGTTGGCCAGGCCGCTGGAATCGGTCCCGATGAAAAGACCCAGACCGTCCCGGTTCGGACGGACATCCGCCCTCAGTCCGCGGGACTCCATGCTGCCCCGATCGCTGGTGCGCGTCCCCACCTTCAGGCGCGCCGCGGTGGACTGGTTGGGATCGATGCGAAACTCGAAAGAAACCGTGACAGGCTTGGGTGTCCCGGGTGGATAGTCGGTCAGACTTGGATCATTCGGGTCGTAGACGTCGTCGCCTTCCGGGTTCCATTCGCCGTCCGACCGGATCGCGTGCTGGCTGGTAAAGCGCATCTCGCCGGCCCCGGAGTAAATCGGAAATCCGGCATTCTTTTCATCCCAGGTATCGGGGTTATGCTGGGTCACTGCCCCGGTCGGGAAGTTGCAATCGTCGTCCAGGACGACCGTGGCGGCGGGACAGTCAGCGGTTAGGAAAATTTGAGAAATTGTATAGCCGAAAAAGAACGCAAAGAGCACAAAGATGCCTTTGTTTTGCGATCTTTGCGTTCTTTCGCGGCTACAAATCTACTGACTCCGCTCTAGCCCAACCATGACCAGAATGGATAGGGTTTTCTTCACAGTCATCGTGAATTCAGTGACTTTGTCGGATCCAAAAATTGTCCGTTTCGTCCCTCGTCACCGACAACGGAAACGATTTGCGGGAATGTTGCGAGACAACGAGTTACGGAACGACTTCCAACCGCTCGTGCACCCGGTAATTCTTGCTCGTGGAGAAGGTGTCCGGATCGAAGAGGAACTTGTTCGTCCCGTTGCCGATCACATAGGAGCCCGTGCCGGACCAGTTGTTGGTGTCGAGGAGGTCCGGGGTCGACTCGAGCTCGTAAATCACGTCCTGTTCGCTATCGAACTCCACCGCGAGGGTGTCTGCAACGAAAACGTTGGTGGAAGCGACAACTGCCGGTGTATCAACCGTCACCCGGATATTATCAACGTGAAAGCCTCCGCCATTGGCCCCGATCCAGACGTGATTGTGGCCGGGATTGGTGTCAGAGTTCTTGTGCGTGCGTCCGGACAGATCAATCGAGTACTCCACGGATTCACCGCTGATCGATCCGGCGGTGCCCTCAAGGAGAAGCGTATACAGGTCGATCGTGTCGATGATGGTCACCCGGTAGCGATTGGCGTTGTCCGACATGTCGCCGGTAAACCCGCCGGTCACCATCGCCGCCCCGGTCGTCGTGCCGTCGGTCTGGAGCGAACCGGTCGTGTCCCCGTTGTTGGCCAGGCCGCCGGAATCCGTTTCAATGAAGAGCCCATTCCCGTCCCGGTTGGGTCGAATCTCGGCCCGAAGTCCGCGACTGAGCAGGGGTTGCGGTTCCCCCTGATCGCTGGTGCGAGTGATCACCAACAACCTCGAAGCAGTGGACAGGCCGGGGTCGATCTCAAAGTCAAAGGAAAACGTCACGGCCTTGGGGTCCCCGAGGGGATAGTCGGGCCCGGCGGAATAATAGACGTCATCCCCTTCCGGGTTCCATTCGCCCACCGAACGAACCGCATTGCCGCTTGTAATACGCATCTTCCCGAGCGCGTTGTAGTTCGGAAAACCATTGCTGTTCTTCTCGTTCCAGACACCTGGATTCACAACCGAAACCGTTCCATTCGAAAAGTTGCAGTCGTCGTCCAGGACGATCCCTGCGTGGGACGTGCTCGCGAACCCCAGGATGGCTGATAGTAACACGAAATACTTCATTTGACATTCTCCTCTCGCGGCAAGAGCCCGGTAGGGCACGACGGTGGCCGTTGTGTGTGGCGTGCTCAAAGAAAAAATCCGTTCAATATGCACACAACTTACCATTTCTACTCTCACCAGCCGTTGCGTGGCAAGGTTATTCCTGAATTCCCGATATTTCAATTCCCAGGATGTTCGCATCGGATTCCAATCCTTTGAATCGGGCGCCGAATCTCTGTGATTCACATGCTGCGCCGACGCCCACACATGGCGTTTGAGTCAAGGTGTTTATTCCGATTGGACTTTTTCCCTTTTTCCCCTGTGCTTCGAAGTCTGAATCATTAGTTTGTGAATATGGAGTAGTTGTTAAGCAACTTCCTTCCGCAACTATGGAGCAACTTGAACGTTTGAATAGTTAGGAGAGGGTACAATGAGAAGTCTATTAATCGCATCGGTTGGAACAACCGTAAGTGTTCTATCAGCCCAGGCGACTCTGGTCGTTAACGGTGATTTTGAGATACCGGATGTTTCTGCAAACATTGCGAACTCGCCTCATACAATTGGCGTGGCCTGGGTCAGCATTCCTGGCTGGGAGGGGAATGACCTCTTACTGCCGTTTGGGGGTTCAATTCTCAGTGGAAGTGGCCAACTTCATGGACCCCCGGGTTTCTATGGTGGGGAACCCGCGGCGACCGGCGCCGGGAACGCGTTGCTCGGTGTTGAACGCACGAACAATAACGTGAACGGGGCCAAACAAAATCTGGGGCCGATGACGGATGGTATGCGATACACTTTTTCGGCCGACATGTACGGCAACAATACGTTCGCGTCCGTTTTCCAGCTTGCATTGGCCAATGGCTCGGGATCCGTCCTGGCGAGTCTCACGGACCTTGATGTTTCGATCGCTATCGACCAGAACCAGACGCCGGTTTCCTTCCACTACGATGCCGGTCCTGCCGATGACGGCGTTGACCTGTGGGTCGTGCTCGGGAATCGCGATGGCAGAGCCATCGCACGTACGGGAATAGACAATGTAGACGTCACAGAAGGACCCATCCCCGAACCGGCAACCATCGGCCTTTTGGGGCTCGGCGTTCTGGCACTGCTCATGCGCCGCAATCGCCGCAGCGCGATCTGACAGATAGATCCTTTTTGAATTGCATACAGGGCCGCCGGCAACGGCGGTCCTGTTTTTTTGACCTGTCGCTACTGGCTATTCAGGCCGGCCCAGTCGAAGAAGACACCGTCGGAGCCCCCCTGATCCAAGAGGATTTGTTCGAATTCATTCGGGGTCATCCAGATCGTGTGGCCATCCATCATGACGAAATTCATCCCGTCCATATGGCGAATGAATCTGAAAATGTTTCCCACGTTGATGTCGTAAAACCGGGCCCCGTTCCCCCATTCGTTCGAAAACGCCGCCCCGGCCCCGTCGCCTCCCATGCACATGTCCGAGGGCCGCCGGACGAGCGCCAGGGACGCCATGGTCGCGCCGGATGACTGGGGCCAGCTGCGGCCGTTGAACTTGAAGTTCGGCGCCTCCAGCGCTGGATTCATGGTCCCGTTGATGGCCACGTTCCGCGACGGCTTGCCGCTGGGCAGAACCGCCGTGTCCGCCGGGCAGTGAAGCACCGACCGGCGAATCGCTTCCGGCATATCCAACGTGGAGCGATTCTCATCCATGTAGTCAACCCCGATGGTTGTGTGCCAGTGAATGACCGGCCCCCACCTGCTGTGCGTCGGGTTGTCCCAGTAGGCCGGCATCGTTCCGTCGTGATCGTTTGAGTACTGAATCATGCCGACGGAGGTTTGGTGCAGATTGCTTTGGCACGAGACGGTCTTCGCGCGGTCCAGCGCATTGCGCATGGCCGGCGCCAGGAGGGCGGCCAGGATCGCAATGATCGCGATGACGACCAAAAGCTCGATGAGGGTAAACCCTCTCTCGCTTCGCATTGTGGCGGGCAAGCCGGCAGTTCGATCAGCGTGAA
>CAUZEO010000307.1:0-6421 GCA_963578625.1 Kiritimatiellia bacterium
GGAACCGGTCGAACTCGCCGGTGTGGACATTGACACGGCACGTCTCCCCTGTTGTGTGCCACACCGACCACGCGTGGATGCCGTCGGGATCCCACCATTCGTGGGTGCAGACCGTTGGTTCCTTGTACACGGAGCGCGGGGCCTCGCCGCGGCGGATCGTCCACATGCGGTTGGTAACGACAAACCGCAAGCCGGTGATCGGTTCGGCGTGGAAATCCTCTGCGAACAACACCAGGTCCGGGTCCGTGGGACAGAACAAGGCATGATTGTGCATGCGGTCGAACTGGTGCCAGGGCTCGAAATCTCCGCCGTCCACCGGGAGCGTGCCGAACAGGTAGTGTGGCCACATGGCTACGTCCACGAAGAATGCCCGGCCGTCGGCAGAGAGGCTCAGGTGGGTCGCCAGGCGCGTCACGCTGCGGTTTCGGGTGACGTCCGGGGGGAGAGAGTTCACGTACTCGGCCGTGGCGTCCGGCTGCGGTCCCCGCTTCCAAATGGTTGACCCGCTCGTCCAGTACACGTCGCCGGTGTCGGGATCCACGTAGGGCGAGGCGTGCTGAAACTGTGTATCCGGATAGTGCCGGACCGTCTGCTCTTCCGCGTCCACGACGCCCAGCATCCGACCGTACGAGCCTGATCCGGAAGGCGGGTGCGCGTAGTAGAACCAGAAATACCGCCCGTCCCCGCTCAGTCCGTCGTTCGTGAAGTAAAAGGACTGCTGCACAGGTGCCGCGTCGGCAGTGAGCAGCCAGATATCCAGACCCGTGTCCGGTTGGGTGTAGGCTTCAAAAAGGGGGGATGTGCGAGGGTCGAGCATGGGGGGCGGAGGGAGTGTTTAGTGTTTTTGATTTTGAATCGAGTTTTGTATCTACGAAAGAACAATCGAGTTTTCAGAACCGGGTTACATTATGACAACTCTGAACACCAAACACTGAACACACCTGCTCACCAGTCTTTGGTCGTCACTTCCTCCTCCAACACCCGCTGCTGCCCCTCCGGGCCCGCCACCACGATCGTGAATTCGGAACGCTGGGCGGGCACGAGATCGTCGATCGTGAAGCGCAGCGATGTGTTGGCCTCCAGTTCAGATGCCACTAAATCGCAGTTTTTCTGCTTCAAGTTTGGCTTCACGCCATCGCCCCGATGCCACACCCAGGCGCGGACCGGTTTGGATGCCTTCAACTTCAGCGTGGCGCTGCGCTTTGTCGTAGAGGTCTTCACGATCTCCACGTCCAGTGGCGCACCAGCGCACAGCCGGGCGGCATCCTCCAATAACGTATGTCTCCAGCGTTGGAGTTTCTCGCCCGTGCGCGGTCCGGCGAGGACTTCTTCCACGGCGGCGTCGATGTGCTCCCGCGCTTCCCGGGCCAGGGCCGGATCCTGTCCGTCCGCTCCCGCGGCCCGATCGACGGCCCACAGCAGCTTGTAATCCTCCAGGCCCTCCCTCCAGGCCTCCAGTCGGCGGGTCGTAACAGGACCGTCATGTCCCAGGTAAACCATCGCGGTGTCGGACCATTCGTAATCGGGCATTCCGCTGTACCGGCCGCCCCACTTGCCGACATAGATCCAGTACGAAATGCCCTGTCGACCGTGTTTCCAAGCCATCCATCCGTCCATGCGGATTTTCCGGTGGGCAGCATACGGATCGTTTCGCGGGACGGCGGTCTTGTTCGGCGGTCCCCATCCCCCGTTGGTGTACATCCACTGCTCCTTGCCCTTCTCGCGTATCAGATTCTCAGCCTCGGGGTACCGGCCGATGTTCCAGCTCGGCGGGACGAAAATGTCGATGTACTTGGCCGCTTGCGCTGCTTCCAGGTTCCCCACGGCCTGGGGATTTGCCCAGATCCGAATCTTTGGATCGGCCTCCCGGGTCAATTTTCCCAGGGTAATGAAGTGGTCGCTGGGCCCTTCGTCTTCCAGGTACAGCGCCCAACCATCGTAAGGAAGGTCGAGGTTGTTGCGGACATGCGCCGCCAGCATTCGGACGTAGTCGATGTAATTCTGGCTCCACGCATCGCTCAGGAATTCGGAGCCCCATGCTTCCTTATGAGCCTCCGGAAACACGCCGATTACGAAGAGATCTCGTTCGAAGTCGAAGTTTCGGCGTTCGAGCATCTGGTCGAAATCCAGCCAGTTGATGTCCTTTACCTTCCTCTGATCGTCGAGGATCGGCCACGGCATGCCGTAGGACCGGGTGACCACGGTGTTGACCCCGACCCGGCGCATCAATTCCTCGTATCGACCGAGTCCGCCGCGGCCGATCCGTGCGTGAATCATGCGCGGAGGATAGGACCACATCCCGATCCAGATGGGCATTCGTTCCGGAAGCACGACGCCCGCCACGTCGAGTTCGAACGGAACCTCCAGGACCGGTCCGGATCGCAACGGCGTCAGGAGCACGTTGCCCTGATAGCTTCCGGCGGGGAATCCGTGCGTGTCGATACTGAGGAAAAAGCTGCGTGTTTGTCCCGCGGGAACCTGGATCATATTTCCGCCCGCTGCCCGGGGCAGCGGGTCGGGAACGAGATCCGCCGCTCTCGTGATGACGAAGTCGACTTCGTGTATGTCCACGCGGTCGCCGTCCACTGTGAATCCCCAGCGGTCCTCGTGGCGGACATTGTGGAAATCGAGCCGGCAGGGAAGGGTTGTCTTGCCGTGGTTGCGCACGTGAATCGCCATCGGCACTCGCTCTCCACACGCGCCCTCGACGCGGATCGGGCCGGTCCGGCTGAGGGCAAACGAACCGGATTCTGCATTGTCACCGGTTTCGTTCTCCGGGACCGAGCCGGGGAAGACAGGATCGTACGGGTAGCCGGTCCATACCTCGTATCGGACAATGTCTTCGGCGCCCCGCAGGATTTCTTGGTTGAGCGCGTCGGCGCGTTCCTTCATTGCCGTAAACGTGAGGGGTTGATCGCTCACGAAAAGGTAAACCGGTTGCCAGATGCCGCCCATTGCCCGGTGGTTGTGGATCCGGACGGCGAATTCATTGATCTCTCCGAAGCGCACTGCCGCCGTGATATCCAGGAAGAATGACTTCTCCCACATGTCGTCCGGTTTCATGTCCTCGCTTGCGGCCGTATGTTCGCCAGCCTCCAGGTTGTTTACCCACACCCACGCCTCCTCGTCCACCGCGGAAAAGTACAGGTAGACCAAATGGCTCTTCGGCGTTTCAGGAATATCCAGTCGGGTCCGATACCACGCGAACCCGACATGTTCGGGCATGCCCTGCTTGTCCCATCCTGTCCACTTGTGCGTGCTGATCGGCTGCCATTCCTGGTTTTTGTCCTCGTCGGCGGAGGGAGAAAACCACTCTTCTTGAACGCCGACATCATTGGGATCCAGTTTGACGTCCCAAAGGGGCGGAAGCGAAATGGGTTCCATGCCCGGGGCGCCGGGACACAACGTGGGTGCTGTCACAAGAGCTGCGAACACCACGGATTTGTACAGTGCAGCAACTATTTGTTTGTTGAGTGGCGTGGACATTGTGCAAACCTCAGTCAGAAGGCCGAAGTTGAGGCGGTCTTATAAGAAATCTCTTTTCAGGCAGCACGGGCACACACCCGCTGGAACCGGCCTGAACAGGCAGTTTCATTTGGAGGAACCTACCTTACGGCGTGTGGACGCGTCAAGACAACCGTTCGCGTACGCCATCACCGGTTCTGTGTCGAAATCAGGGAGGTCGTCGAGACAGGGCTCGATAACCACTTCCGTCGGCGACTGCATAGATGGGGGATCTCCGGCCGCTCACTTTCGGCAAGCGGAATAGATGGCGCCCCACCTGGAGTTGGTTGGAACCGCCTGGCCGACTGCCTTCGCGTTGGGTCTCTTTATCGACCGAAAGGTGACTCTGGGTCGCGCTGCGCTCATCGCGAGCATGAACCAGATGGACTTCCAACGGGAACTCGGGCAGCGCAAGATCCCGATCCACTATGATCTCGAGGCTGATCTGGCCACCACCGAGACGATGTGATTGTTGTCAGCGACACCTCGCCCATCACGAACCTGATGCCCATCGAGCTTAAACCCGATTACCTGTTGATTGACGAAAAGATCTGCCGGTCCTTTGACCAGCGCTGGCAACCGTACAGCGAACGCTGGCGCAGGAAGCAGCAAGCAGTCCTCCTGCCGACTGCACTCTTGAAATCTGTTCTCGCCTGTACTACACATACGAAGGCATGAGGCTTTGCCTACAAGACGTTTTTTCGAGCGTTCATGGGGTTTGCGAACATCCAACTTCCTATTGCCAATGTAAGAGAGGTGTTTAGATGATGAAATGCTTGAAATGGGTGTTGTCGATGATCTTGCCGGTTTTTGGTGTTATGGCTTTTGCCCAGGATGTAAAGGAAGCCGCACCCAGGGATAAATGGCTAACCTACAGCAACAACCTGCGCTCTGATCCCAGCCTAGTATTGTATTATAATTTCGAGCAGGAAGCGAAAGGCGCTACGATCACAAACAAGGCGTCTGGTGAGGATATAGAGGGATACACAGCAGAAGAGCTGGATGGGCCAATCACCAAGGGCACCTGGGTTGAGGGACGGTGGCCGGGTAAAGGGGCCTTACATTTCGAGGGGGATGGTTATATCCAGTTCAGAAACACTGCGGTTATGAAGGGTGTCCTGCAAAGCCGGGGCAGCATGGAGATGTGGTTGAAACCTGATTCTGTCTGGTCTGCCGGGAAGAATCGTTTTCTTTTCGACGCGGGCGGCTATCCTCAATGGGTCCTGTATAAGAGCGCGACCGAAGATGGGCTGGAGTTCTATATTGGAAGTCCCGGCGTCCCGATGTTTTCAACGCCCGGCTGGGGATGGCAGGCAGAGAAATGGTATCACATTGCCATTACCTGGGACAATGCAGGTTCGGGTGAAAACAGTGGCGAGACGTGGTTTTACGTTAACGGCAAACAAATAGGTGACGAATGGGGCAGGCATAAGGGGAAGAATATTTCCACACCGGCGCTGAGAGATTCGACCCGTATTGCCGGAGGAACCGGACTAGAGGGCGTGAACGGCACCGTGGACGAAGTGGCAGTCTACAACCGGGTTCTGAGCAAGGATGAATTCGAACAACATTACCGGATGGGAAAACCAACCCTGGTGGCCGCTGCGGCTGGCCATATGGGGAAACCAGCCTCGGCGGCAGCCGCCGAGGCAACCGAAGTTGCCCTGCCGGCTTTCTGGCAGGTGAAACTGGATCCTGGTGACGTTGGTGTAAAGGAGAAGTGGTTTGACTCCGGATTGGATGAGCAAGACTGGCAGCCCATCAGCACGCACAAGTGGGTTGGCTGGGACAAACAGGGCATGCCCGAACATGAGGGGTTTGGCTGGTATCGGGTCGGGGGTTGGCTGCCGGATACGTTAAGGAGGAAGTTCACTTACCTCTACTTCTCGGCCGTGGATGAGGGGGCCTGGCTCTGGGTCAACGGTCAGGCTGCCGGGGAGCATACCTGTGCCAGCGAAAATCTCACCCCGAACGACATATGGAATAAGCCGTTCTTCCTGGAAATCACCAGGTACGTTCTCTTTGAGAAACCTAACCAGTTTACTGTTCGCGTCCACAACAGCGGGAAAATGGGAGGTATCCACAAGCCGACTTATCTTTTCACCAGTGACGCGCCCCTGTCACTGGCCCAAATGAAGGAGCGGGCTGATGTGCTCAATGAGAAGATCTTAGAGGCCAGGGAGGATACGGTTCGTTACCAGGCGTGGACGGGGTATGCCTATGACCCGGTCTTCCCTGATAGCAAAGCGCCGAAGCAGACTGATGCAGAGAAGCAGCCTCCCCCAAGAGGCTCCTGGGCCCGCAACCTTGCCGGGACAATACATGTGGCGGGCGCGTCCGGTGAGCTGGTACCCCTGGTCGTCCACGTGCGTAATCACGGGAAGGCGCCGCTTCCCCTGCGTCTTGATTTCCAGGGCGTCCGCCACGATCAGCGCCCCCGCTTTGTCCTGGGTGGGGACCGGGTGGACGTGCACCTTGTGGACTATGTCGTCACGCGCGCGAAAGATCTTGTTCCCGACCCCCTGCCCCGGGCCGGCGGCGCCAACAACGTTCAGATCGCTCCCAATGAAACCAGAACTTTCTTTGCCACCATAGACACGGGCGGTTTGCCGGCCGGCCTCTGGAAAGGCGCCCTGCGCCTGACGCCTTTGAGGACTGGCCCTGCCCTGGAGATTCCATTCGAACTCGAGGTCGCATCGGCGGTCCTGCCTGAGGTCATGCCCATCTGGATCAACATGTGGACCTATGTCCCCCGGTGGGAGTGCTCACAACGGGGCCGGGGAGACGATGAACGGTATCTCGAGCTGATGCTGCGCACCGGTGTCAACACTGTCCTGACCCGGTCCTACGGGATGTTCTGGCCGATCTACAACGATGCGGGCGACCTTGTGAGCATGCACACGCTGGACTTCGACCA
>CAUZEO010000308.1:0-6399 GCA_963578625.1 Kiritimatiellia bacterium
ACTTTCCGCAGATCAACATCGATCTTATTGCGGGGATGTTGGACGAGACGGATGAGAACTGGCTGGACAACGTGGAACAGGCCATCGCTCTATCCCCGGACAGCATTACCGTGTACCAGATGGAAATCCCATTCAACACGACCATCTACAAACAGATGCAGGACGCGGGCAAGATCACGGCCCCAGTGGCGGACTGGGAAACGAAGCGGCGTTGGGTCACGTACGCATTTGAGCAGTTCGAGCAGGCCGGATATGACGTGGGAAGCGCCTACACCGCGGTCAAGAAAGGTCAGAATGTTGACTTTGTCTACCGGGATGCTCTGTGGCGCGGGGCGGATCTTCTGTCGTTGGGTGTTGCGTCATTCGGTCACATCAATGGCGTCCACTACCAGAATCAGCACGACATGGATGGATACTTGTCGGAGTTGGAGAAGGGCCGGCTCCCGGTCTACCGTGCGATGGTTCCGAATGAAGAAGAGACCCTGATTCGGGAATTCGTTCTGCAGTTCAAGTTGGGTTCGATCGACCCAAATTATTTTCTTAAGAAATTCGGCATCAATGTATCCGAAAAATTCGAGATTCCGTTGCAGCGGATGCGGGAACAGGGATACCTGAAACAGGGTGAAGCGCCACTTCGTCTTACGCGGCCGGGTCTCCTGGAGATCGATCGTCTGCTTCATTCGTTTTTCCTGCCGCAGCATCGAAACGTACGATATGCGTAAGGAATGCTTCCCGGCGTATTTTTACTCAACATGCAGTCGGAACTTTCAGAATTACTCAGTCCGCTGGACGTATTCTGCGCCAGGGACGATAGGCCGCCTCCCGAGGCGGTGCCGGTAGAACCGCTGGGAATTCCGGAGCCCTATCGGAAGCTGTTGGTGCATTCGAGCGACATGACGCCTACCCTGGAGGCGTTCCACGGTGCGGGCATTCACCTGGACCCGTTGACGATAATCGACGAGGCAGATGTCTATGCACGCGAAGTCGTGCTGCGCCTGGATGGTTCCGGTAAACCGGTCGAATATGGCGCAATCAGGATTTTTCTCGATCAGCTCGATTCTCCAGTCCAGGCTGAGATCAGGGAAGCACGGCGCCCGCTGGGATCCCTCCTTGAGGAATATAATCAGGATCGAGAGAGCCGTCCGGTGAGGTATTTTCGCGTCGTTCCTGACCGGACCATTCGGGATATTTTCGGTGAAAGTGCCGGAGATTCGGTGTACGCGCGGCAAAACCGGATCGTAAACAGGGCAGGGGAGTGTATCGCCCACGTTCTGGAGATTCTGCCTCGATGATCACGGAGCAGCGAGATGTGGTCGTGATTGGCGCCGGGCCCGCCGGTTGCGCGGCTGCAACAGTGCTTGGGCAGTGGGGCCGGCGTCCACTGATTCTGGAGCAGGAGAAGTTTCCTCGTTACCTGGTTGGGGAGTCGCTGCTCCCCTACTGCTATTTTCCACTCAAGAGAATTGGCATGATCGACAAACTGAAAGCTTCGAATTTCCAGAAGAAGTATAGCGTGCAGTTCGTGAATGCGGATGGAAAGCAGTCGCAGCCGTTCTATTTCGACCGTCATCTCGATCATGAAGCCGCGCAAACCTGGCAAGTCACCCGAGGTCGTTTCGACGAGATGCTTCTCGATAACGCGGTCGAGCACGGAGCCGAAGTGATGCAGGAAACCAAGGTGAATTCGCTGCTGCGAGACGGTGACGCGGTAACCGGCGTGCGCGCGGAAAGCCGCGACGGCACCGTCCGCGAGTTTCGGGCGCCGGTCACCATTGATGCGAGCGGACGAAGCGCTTTTTCCGCCGGCCGGCAGCGCTGGAGAGTGCCCGATGACGAGCTGAAAAAAATTGCGATCTGGACGTACTACCGAGGAGCCGGGCGCGACGAAGGCCTGGACGAAGGCGCAACGACGGTCGCCTATGTGGAAGGGAAAAATTGGTTCTGGTACATCCCGCTTTCCGATGACCTGGTCAGTGTTGGCATCGTGGGCGAACGCGACTACCTGTACCGTGACACCCGTGACAGCAAAGAAATATTTCTTCGCGAAATAAAAAAGAATGCCTGGATTCGGGATCATCTCGAGCCAGGGCACCCGGTGGATACGTTTCGCGTAACCGGCGATTTTTCTTACCGCTCCGAGTACTGTGCCGACAATGGGTTGGTGCTCGTGGGCGACGCATTCGCATTTCTTGATCCTGTATTTTCATCCGGCGTTCTGCTGGCGCTTACGAGCGGCGAGCTCGCCGCCGATGCGGTCCACCAGGCGTTGAACAAGGGCGATAACTCTGCCGCAAACTTCCAGGATTATGGCAAAAAAATGTGCTCCGGAATCGAGGCAATGCGAAATCTTGTCTATGCGTTTTACGACGAGGGATTCAGCTTTCGGGCCGTGTTGCAGGAAAGCCCCGAACTTCATGGTGACCTGACGGATTGCCTCATCGGCCACCTGGACCGTGATTTCAGCACGCTATTTGGAGCGGTGGCAAAGTTCGCAACCCTTCCCGCACCGTTGTCGCACGGACGAATTCCGTTGCATGGCACTGAACGCCGGGGAGCCGGCGTATGACACGGTTCTCCGCGTGAAGGCCGTCCTGATCACTCCCGGCACCGGGAATTTTCATTGTGGAAGCTGCCTGCGTGACGCAGCCCTGGTGCGAGAGATGCGGCGATGCGGGCACGACGTTCTTTGCGTGCCGTTATATCTACCCCTGGTTCTGGAGGAGGAGCACTTGACCGACGCCCCGATTTTCTTCGGAGGCGTCAATGTCTACCTCCAGCAGAAGTTTGACTTTTTTCAGAAAACTCCTCGATGGATGGATCGACTTTTGGACCAGCCAGGCCTGCTGCGCCGACTGGCGCAGGGAGACAACATGACCAACGCGAACGAGCTTGGCGCCCTGACGATTTCGATGCTGCGGGGAGAAGAGGGGCGCCAGGTGAAAGAGGTTCGGCGGCTTGCGAAGTGGCTTACGGAGCAGGATCGTCCCGATCTTATCTGCGTTTCCAATGCGCTGATGCTTGGAATCGGAGTTGCCCTGAAGCGAGCCCTCCAGGTTCCGATGGTGTGCACATTGCAGGGAGAGGATTCATTTCTGGATGATCTTCCCGAAGCGGCTTCCGCCGAAGCCTGGTCAATCCTCAGGGGACTTGCCCGTGAAGTGGACAGCTTCATTGCGGTCAGCAATTACTATGGTGACGTGATGGGGAAGCGATTAGCCATCGATTCAGATCGCATGCATATCGTGCCGAACGGCATCGATCTTACCGGGTTCGATACCAGGGAATCGCTGCCGGATCCTCCGGTCATCGGGTTTTTTGCCCGGATGTGTCCCGCGAAAGGTCTTCACTCCCTGGTTGATGCGTTCATTCGAATTCGGACCACCGCGGACGCTGGCGAGTTGCGTCTTCACATTGGCGGCGCGATGACGGCCGCGGACCGGGCTTACATTGATGAGCAGGCGGAAAAGCTTCGCGCCGCGGGCCTTGCTGAAGATGCCGTCTTTCACGCCAATCTTTCCCGGGCAGAAAAGATCGATTTTTATAGGAACCTTTCGGTTTTGTCTGTGCCGGCGATGTACGGTGAGTCATTCGGGCTGTATGTTGTGGAGGCACTTGCCTGTGGAGTGCCGGTGGTGCAACCCGATCATGCAGCGTTTCGAGAGTTGCTGGAAGCCACGGGCGGCGGATTGCTGGTACCGCCGCACGACGAGCCGGCTTATGACCGTGCGCTTCTCGACCTGGCCCTGGACCGTGACCGGAATCTCGCGATGGGCGCTGCCGGCAGAGACGCGGTACTCGAACGATTCTCTGTAAAGGAAATGGCGAAGGGCGTTCTACTCGTTCTTCAGAGCGCGGATTAGTACGATTCCGGGCGCAAATCGAGGCACACCAGGCGGCCCACGTTGTTTCTACAGTATAATCTTGCGTTTGCCAGCGTGGGATTCACCCAGCATACTTCATTCAAGACGGACGCGCGCGACACTTCCGTGTACCCGGCGGAATCCGCCTTTGCGATGATGACTTTCCCGGTGGCGGTCAGCGCAATGATGTGGTCACCGGCGATTAACAGAGTTCCGTTCGCGGTGAATCCGCGCTGCTCCCACGCTATGGACCCATCCTTCAAGCTCACGCAAAGAAGCCTCTCCTTCACCTCCGTAATTCCATACACGTACCCGTCCCGCTCCACACAACTGCTCATCTTCGTCTTGAGCTCATCGTTGCGCCACAGCTCCTGGGGATCTTTTCCGGTTAGCTGAAATAGAACGGATCTTCCCGACGGGTATCCAGTCGACACGAAAAGTTTGTCTCCGATTTGAATCGGGCAGGAGGCGTTGACGTCGTAATCGTTCTTCCATGGAACCCGCCAGAGTTCCCTGCCGTTTTTCAGGGCGTTGGCAACCAGGTGAGTTCCTTTGAACATCAGCACCGCCGGTTTTCCGTCTTCGAAGGGAATGGGGGAGGCATAGCCGGCGATATCTTTTCCCACTGTCCATACCTTCTCGCCGGTATCCTTGTGAAGTGCGACGGTTGAGGTGCCATCGCCGCCGGTGTCGACAATGAGAAGATCGCCGACAACCAGCGGCGAGCAACTGTAAGACCATTGAGACAAGCGCCCGCCAAAGTCATCTACTAGGTGCTTTTTCCATATCTGGCCACCCGATTCCAGGTCGATGCAGTACAATTGGCCGTCGTACGCGAGCGTGTAGACCCGACCGCCCGAAATTGTGGGGGTGCCGGCGGTACCCCCATCGAACATCCGGGCCGCAAATATGCAGGGGTAGGAAAACTCCCAGTTCTTGGAACCGTCTTCGCCCAGGCACACCACAACGTCCTGGTCTTCCTTGTTTCCCATGGTGACCACACGATTGCCTTGGACCACCGTTCCCGAAACGCCGATACCGGCTTCGTGCTCCCAGGCGACAATGGGTCCGCCCTCGGGCCATGATGCCTGCCAATTCGTTTCTTTGGAGACGCCGTTGTAATCGGGTCCTCGGAAAAAAGGCCAGTCCGCGGCCCTCGCGCCAGGGGTCACCGCCGTCCCGGTCAGGAGAGCCGTCAGAGCGATTAGAGTGGGGCCGACAATTCTGGGAGTTCCGTTTCTCATCAGTTTTCGATATGCCTCCAAGTTCCAGTAATCAAGAATTCGCGCACAGTACCGGAAGAGAGTTCGACTTGCAACCGGACCGTAGGCTTATCGTTCATTAATTTATTGGGCCGGCCGGGGGCGGCGGATTCCGATGATTGCCATTCCGCGAGAAAGCGGTATCGTTCGAGCCTGTTTCCCGCGCTCTGCGGACGATCTGAATACTTGGAGAATGCCTGTGAATGGAAATGCGGGATTGATGTGGCTGATATTTGCAATCCTAACGGTTTGCGCATGGGGACTCTATGGGGTGTTCCTGCACACCGGTCAATTGGCCATGGGGGACCCTGTACACGGAAGATACAAGGCCTTTCTCTTTGTAGGGCTCGCCTATTTCCTGATGGGTATTCTGGCGCCTGTTTGCATCATGGCCAGCCAGGGCGCATCCTGGGCCATGCCGGCAAAGGGGGTCTTCTGGTCGCTGGCTGCCGGGATCGTCGGCGCGATCGGCGCTTTCGGCGTCTTGCTCGCTTTTGGAGCAAAGGGGTCACCCGCGGTAGTGATGTCTATCGTATTCGCGGGCGCGCCGATTGTGAATGCAATCGTTGCAATCTGCTTTCATCCCCCGGCGGGAGGGCTCAGCAGCATTCGCCTTCCATTCTATGCAGGGATCCTGTTGGCGGCGCTGGGCGGGGCATTGGTGACACTCTACAAGCCGCCCCCTGGCCATCCCGGTAAGCCGCCGGCGGACGTTCAGGCGGTTGTGGAATCCCCTCAACCCGGTACAGAATAAGTGTTGATGGATCCGCCAGCCTATGGCGACCATGGGGCAATTCGGAGCCTTCAGCAGCGAAAGTTGAAGATCCTGCTCAGTGCTTTGCGCGACAGGAATCCTTTCTACGGACCCCGTATCGAAGCCGCTTCACTGGATCCCGGTTCTGCGACCATCGAATCGTTTTGCTCGCGCTTCCCGTCGACTACTCGCGCCGAGTGGATCGAAGATCAAACCGCAAACCCGCCGTTCGGTACGAACCTGACCTTCGCGCAGTCCAGCTATTCCAGGGTGTGCCGAACCAGCGGCACCTCGGGCAAACCCATGTTCTGGCTCGATACCCCCGAATCGTGGGATGCCATGCTGGACAACTGGCGCCGAGTCTATGATGTCTGCGGCGTCACCGCGGAGAGCCGAATCCTTTTCGCTTTTTCGTTCGGACCCTTTCTCGGTTTCTGGACGGCGTTCGAAGCGGCGACCAGCATGGGTTGCCTCTGTGTTCCAACCGGCGGGTTTTCCTCGGCGAGCCGACTCGACTTGATGC
>CAUZEO010000309.1:0-6383 GCA_963578625.1 Kiritimatiellia bacterium
GATTGTATCGAATGGAACAGGGATCGCCGCCCGTCGCCCTGACGTCCGGGACCGGCCGGCGGTATGCGGACGGGATGTTGGACGTCTCTCGCAACCAGATCCTTTGTGTGGTTGAGGAAGATCGTACGGACTCAACCGAGCCTGAGAATTTCATTGGAGTCGTCGGCTCCGAACACGAAGAAGAGCCGCGCACCCTGATTTCCGGGAACGACTTCTATTCCAATCCTACCCTCAGTAAGGATGGCTCCCGGTTGGCCTACCTGACGTGGAATCATCCCTACATGCCTTGGGACGGCACAGAACTCCGGGTGGCCGGGTTGGATCCAAGCGGTGCGATTCAATCCGACCAGTGTATTGCCGGCGGGAAGGAAGAGTCCGTGTTTCAGCCACGGTGGTCATCCGATGGAAGTCTCTATTTTATATCCGACCGGACCGGCTGGTGGAACCTGTACCGCTGGGATGGCGACACCGTCGAGCCGGTTTTCGAGGGCGAGGCCGAACTGGGCCGCGCGCAGTGGGTGTTCGGGATGTCTACCTACGATCTGCTCGACGATTCCCGGGTAGTCGCTTCCTTGAACGACCGAGGTGTCTGGCGTTTGTGTCTATTGGAGCGCGGCTCGATATCGGAAACCAGGATTCAGGTTCCGGACACCGAAATCCATGCCGTTCATGCGATTCCTGACGGGTTCGTTTACTGCGGCGCTTCGCCCCGTGAAGCAGAAGCGGTCATTGGATATCGGCTGGAGGAGCAACGACGGTACGTGATCCGAAAAAGCGTCCGCCTCAGCCTCGACAGCGACGAAGTCTCTTTTCCCCGGCATATCACATTTCCCACCCAGGGAGAAGACGGTGCACACGCGTTTTACTACCCTCCAACGCATCCGCAAGTGATTGCCGTCGCGGACCAGCGTCCGCCCCTCATCGTCAAGGGTCATGGCGGACCGACGTCCGCTGCGTCGACCGCTTTGGATTTGCGCACCCAATTCTGGACGAGCCGCGGATTCGCGGTGCTGGACGTTAACTACCGTGGTAGCACCGGGTTCGGCCGGTCGTACCGGAATCAACTGCGAGGAAACTGGGGTATCGCGGACGTGCAAGACTGCATTGCGGGCGCAAGACACCTCGTTGAGCAAGGGGTCGCGGACCCGGAACGACTGATTATTACCGGGCGAAGCGCGGGAGGATACACAACTCTCGCCGCCCTTACTTTCCACGATGTGTTTCGCGCCGGAACAAGCTACTACGGGATCAGCGATCTCGAAGCGTTGGCCCGGGATACTCATAAATTTGAATCGCGATACCTGGATCGGCTGGTCGGAGCTTATCCCGAAGAGTTAGAAACCTATCGCGAACGGTCACCTATTCACTACGCCGAAAAGCTCGCCTGCCCGGTGGCCTTTTTCCAGGGACTTCAAGACAAGGTCGTGCCGCCGAGCCAGGCCGAAGCGATGGTCGAAGCATTACGGGAAAAAGGCATCCCGGTGGCTTATGTCACCTTCCCGGAAGAAGGACACGGATTTCGAGATGCCAATGCAATCCGCCGGGCCATCGATGGAGAGCTTTACTTTTACTGCCAGGTATTCGGTATCGAAAGGGAAGATTTGGATGAACCGATCACTATCAGTAATTTGAAAAAGTGATTCGAGCTTTGATGGGTATTTAGTGTGGCCTCCGATCGCGGTTTTCGGTGTTCAGGGCCGGCGTTTTTAGAGGTGACTGAGTTGTACTCAGAAACAAGGGTTCAGGTTGATTTTAAAAGTTGCGATAGTTCGGGCGTCAATTATATTTTCACCGAACACCGAACACCGAACACCGAACACCGAACACCGAACACCGAACACCGAACACCGAACACCGAACACCGAACACCGAACACCGAACACCGAACACCGAACACCGAACACCGAAACTCGAATAAAGCGACAACGGGAGGGGAAATGCGACTACTTCACACCATGGTTCGGGTTGGCGATTTGGATCGCTCGATACAGTTTTATACCGAAACGCTGGGCATGCAACTTTTACGCAGGAAGGATTATCCTGATGGAAAGTTTACGCTCGCATTTCTCGGGTACGGATCCGAATCGGATAATTGCGTCCTCGAACTGACCCACAACTGGGAGACGGATTCCTACGACATTGGCAATGGTTACGGCCACATTGCTATCGAGGTCGAAGATGTATACGCCGCATGCAAGAAAATCAAAGATTGCGGCGGAAACGTCACCCGCGAACCCGGGCCCATGAAACACGGGAATACAGTTCTGGCTTTCGTCGACGATCCGGACGGATACAAAATCGAGTTGCTCGGCCCGAAGAATTAAGAACCGCCCGCAGCAGTATCGTCGGTGAATTGATCCCGAATTAGTTCGATCATGTCTTCCGTCGCCTCTCCGATTTTCCGTTTTTTTCGGATTTTGGAGAAGCAGACCTCGAGGCGCCGCAACCGGTCCGCCGCAAGGGCCGAAATCTCTGAGTGCGCCGCCTCGTCAATGGACATGTCGTCCCGTTGTGCGTGAGTGCGTCGCGAGACCACGGCGTGGTGGAGGCGGGCGCGTCCGAAGACTACGTGAGGAAAGTTCGGATGTTCCACCGGCTCTGCGACAATGCGGCGGCCGGCAATCGGCTGATTCAGGATTTTGACTTTTGACAGCGAACGCTGTGCGGCGAAACTTGCCGCAACGCCCGTGGCGGAACCGATCACTGTTCCAAGGAGAAAGGAGGTTCCCCCCGCTGCGATGTCCACCATTCCGCCAATGGCTCCGCCGCCTACTGCGCCCAATCCGGTCAGTTGGATCCGGCTGAGCCCGAATATCTTCCAGGTCTCTGACGAGAAAAGATCATGATCCAAAAGGGGGAGTTCCGTCTCGATTCGGTGTGCGGACTTCTGCTCGTACACTTCCTCTACCCGGTCTCTCGCTTTCCGCTCCATGCGCGACAATCGCTCTTTGAATTTTTTCAGGAGATTTTCTTTTGCGCGCGACTCGGACTCAAAGCGGGCGTGGGGCTCTTCGATCCGAAGTGTCAGCATATCCACAAGGCTGTCCGCGACATACCGGGCCGACTGCTCCGCCTTGCGGCTGCGATCATTTTTCAGCGCCTCTACCGCCCTGGCAAGCGGGGCACGCCAGGACTCCTGCAACTCGCCGAACGCCGAAAGCAGATCCAGCCGTTTTTGAAAATCGGAATGTACTGCATCGAACACGCGCACCACGCTGAAGTATTGGCCCAGAGCGGCTCGCCAAGACTCTACGAACTCCGCGGAGCCGATGGGATTGATCAACCCCATGCTGGGCCGCCCGGTCCATCGCAGAATTTTCATTTCCGCTTCGTACTCCGGTCCGTAGGGAACCGATCCATCGACTACGTAGAGGACCCCCGCCCCGTCGAGAAGCGGCTGCAGGAGCCGGCACTCATCTGGGAAATCGTCCAGTGGGCGGTGTTCAGATACGAACTGCCCTACAATATCGGGGTGCTCCGCGGCGTTGGTTTCCCTCTCCGTCATCCATGCCAGGGCTTTCCTGGCGCGCTGGAAACCGGGCGTATCCGTCAAAACGTACAAGACTTCACCGTCGACTCGCATGGGGTACTCGCGGCAATCGATCGTGGTGCCCGGCTCGGATCCGATCATCACGGAGTCATCGTAGGCGAGGGTTGCGACAATGCTGGACTTTCCCTTGTTGGGGTGTCCCACGACGGCAAAAACGGGAACGCTCATGGTTCGGGTTCGATCCTTTTCACGACCAGCCGGGGATCGCCGATCTGCTGGACGCGGTGTTGCCATTGGCTCAGATTGTTCGGCGAAGGGGGCGCAATGTCCTTCCCGCTTCTGCCCAGCGGCAGGATGACGATTGTGCGGCCATCAGCCAGTCGGCTGCTCAGCGAGCTAAGAAAATCCATGCACTCTGCAACAGGCGGTTCCCAGGCACTGCACACAAAGAAAATCGCGGATCCTTCCTCTGCTGTCGCAATGGATTCAATGGTCTGTTCATCTTCTTGAATGGACGCGCTGCCGCCGGCGGAAAAAACGTTGCCGGAAGTGAAACCAAGATGGGCGAGGGCCCAATCGTGAAACCTGTCCGCACCTTGCCCCGCTTCGGCCCACCGGATAAACATGTGGCGTTGACCGGAAGCGAGAACTGGATCGGGGAATTCGCAATCTTCATTCGAAACGCCGGGACGACTGCCCACCGAGTCGTCTGCCCTTGTCCGAACCATGGATCGGTTCAAACGATCGAAGACGTCGGACACACCGGGCGCATGAAGGATGCCGTAATGCAATGCCGCCTGGTAACGCCAGCGTGCGACGCCGTAGGACAGCAACCGCGGTAGCAGGCCATAGAACACCATGCAGGCGACCAGAAAAGGCCACCACTCACCGAGTAATTCAGGATCCGCGTCTCGCGCCGGGTTCTCGGGCCCTGGCGGGCCGAATTCCATCCTGAAATGGCGTGAATGGCGGACGAGATGGAGAGAAGGTACCGCATGGGGTACGAGAGGAGCCCAGGGCGAGGACATCACGGTGGTTAGTTGATGGATGCCTTCTGCATCCGCTTCCAGCGTAGTGCTCCATCCGAATGCGAGATCGGAAAATACGATGAGGTACAGACATCCGGCCAAGGCTCCCGCATAGAAGGCCGCCGCAAACGATTGCGCGCTGAAAATGATTCCCCACTTTTCAACCCGTCCGAAGACGACATGGTGATAGCGCCCGCGGCTCAGCAGGTCGGCTGCATCCGAACGGACGGAGGCCGGCAGCCACTTGAACAAAAGCGTACGCAGGTTTCCAGGGCTGATCGACCGCAGTAGATCCTGCAACCCCTCGGCACCGGGAATTTTTTGCAAGAGGTCGGGGGGAAGCATGGTGAAGACCAATCCTGCCAGGAGTAAAAACTGGGCACCCAGAAATATGGCAAGTACGTCAACCACATTGACCGGGTCGGAGCCATCGTAGGACAGCACGGTGCGGGCAGCCAGCCAGCCGGCGACGATTCCGGCTACTATGAGGAGGACCACGGAGATCCTTTGGAATTTCGAACAACGGGCACCGAGGGACGGATCTCCCAGGTCCGCCACATGCATGAGCCAGGATTCGAGCTGGCGAGAGGGGGATTTCTTCAAATGAGCGCACGATTGTCCAATGCGGTAATCCCGATCCCTCAAATCAGACAATGGGCGGCTCTCGTCCTGCCGTAGTTGCCCGGCCAGATCGATTAACACGGTGAGCTTCGATGGCATGGGTATGTTGGTAAGCTGGACGCCTCGCAGTGTCAAACAGTCAGTGGACTAGTCCTCCACCACCAGCTTGATCTCATCCGAATTCGCTTTCAGTTCCGGTGCATACATCGCGTAGCCGCGTGTGGGGAGGGCGCTGAAGCGGCCGGGTATTTCGGCGCGCATGCGGTAGGCCACGCTGTGTTTGCCGCGCGCGAGTCGGGAGACGAAGAACGCTACTCGCTCATCTCTGAATTCGACGTATGCGCGCATTGCGTTGTCGGTGTACCCGCTTCGGACGTCGACGGGCTCAAATCCCGCCGGCTTCATGTCCTCAAAGACGAGGTACTCATAGTCGTTCTTGCTCTCGATCACGAGCTCGATTTCGATGAGGTCCCCGCTTTGCACGGTGCTGAGATCCGGGAGGCGTTCCCGCTCGTACTTCTCGACCTGCTGATCGATCGCCTGGCCTCTCGAGCCTGCGACCAGCTGGGTCTTCTCCACCCGGTTCAGCCGGTAGTAGTCACGATGGACTTTGATTTCCAAGCCTGCCTTCGTGATGTGGTCCTCCAGCGTGAAATAGGTCATATACGCGTTGAAGTAGACCGGACCCTTTCCGGAGCGCCGGATTTCGACCGTGTGATCCCCGGATGTAATCCCGGCGCCTTCAATCACCAGCTTGTTGTCGAAGGTAAACAGGTTGTCCTTCGTGATCCGGACCTCCTTCTTCGCCTGGCCATCCACGAGCAGTTCCACCGTCATGTTGGGCTCGTCCTCCCCGCTGGCCCGCAGATACTCAGCCATGGCTTCAATGCAGATGGCGGTGTCGCGCGTCGAATTCCAGTACGTTGCGTGCTTGCGGTTATTCAGCAGGTACTTAACCAGGCCGGAGGCCTTCTTGCCGGTGGGGTTGAGGCGGGCCAGCAGTTTCAGGTAGTAGGCGTGCGCTTCCCACTCGCTTCCGTACCAGTACCACCAGTAGCCGCTATTGGGCAGGTTCAGATAGGCCGTCTGGTTTTCGTCATCTTCGACCAGGTACTGCTCAATGTTCCGAACCAGCATGTCTCGCTTGTCTGTTTCCCCGACCTTGTGAAGTGTGATTGCAAACATCGACTTCGCATACACCGCGAGGCGGTTACGGTCGCGATAGAGGTACTCCATCATCTCCC
>CAUZEO010000310.1:0-6375 GCA_963578625.1 Kiritimatiellia bacterium
CGAAATCTCCGCCCTCCGCATTTGGTATCAGGGATATCGGCAACACCGTGCCGATGCCTGAACCCGGCGCGTAGATCTGGGGATAGGTTACGGCATGCCGGCGAACTGTCCGGTTCAATGACTCCGGGTCCCCTGCGTGCTCCAGCACATAGTGCAGCAGTTCGGGAAAGTCGCTCTCCCGGTAGCATTCATTGAACAGGTACACGCCGTCCGCGCCGCGGTGCAGCGCGGACGCCGCGCTGGCGAACAGGAACTCGTAGGCGACGTACGTCCTCTTGTAGCTCGGATGCGGCCGCGCGGTGGACTCGCAGTGAGCGAGGAGCTTGATGTCGGGGCCGATCAGTGCGCGCCAGATGTCGAGCGGAAGATCGAAATTGGCGCACCCCAGGAAACTGGAGATCGTGATCATGTCGATCAGCCCCTCGCGGGCCCAGGCGATGACGTCGTAGCCCAGTTCGAGGCAGCTCTGCGGATTCGCGGGCACGCGCACCGCCAGCTTCACGGGATGTCCGACCCGGCGGCTGCTTTCCTCGGCCAGGCGGCGGACCTCTCGAACGAAGTCGGTCAGGATCCCACGACCCCGCTGCTCGCCGCCGGGCGCGAAATGCACGGCCCACCGAAGCCAGTCCAGCTCGAGCCCGTCCATGTCATAGCGCTCGAACAACTCGCGCACGAGACGCAGATGGTGTTCCCGGACTTCTTCCTTTCCGTAGTCGAATGCGCCTTCGAGACTGCGCTCCCACCGGTAGGGAGCACGGCGCAGGTCCGGTCGCTCGCGCCAGAATGTCGAGGCCCACTCCAGGCAGGATGGTTCCACCTCGGCCTCCGGGTTCTGTTGGAGCACCTCGTGCTCTTTCAGTCCGTGCGCATCGTTCATGCGCATGGTCAACCAGGCTTCGATTCCATGATGACGGCAGCGGGCCAGCCAGCGCGCGTGATGATTGACGCCGCGTTGACTCAGCAGCCAGAGGTTCTTGATCCCATGACCGCGCTTGAGACAGGGCTGATCCTCGCCTTTCTCGGGATCGTAGTCTCCATAGAATGTCTCCCACACCTCACTGTCGAACAGTGCCCGTTGCACGTTTACACAGAACAGGATGCCGGCCACATGGTTTCCCTCGGCGTACGTGTCGACCAGGCGGTCCACACCTTCCGGCGTCATGTCTTCAGGGGGGTGACAGCCGTAAAAGTGGTGATTGTCTTCGTTGATCCAGATGTTGGGCATTTTCAGTGAGTAGTAAGAAGTAAGTAGTGAACAGTGGACAGTGAACAGTAAGAGGTAAGGAGTAAGTAGTGAGTAGTGGGGAGTGAGGGGGATGTACTAGAGGATTTTTATCATTTGGTAGACGGTTTGGTTTTCGTTTTGGGTTTCTTTGGTTATCTTGAAGCCGAAGCGGTGGTAGAGTTTGAGGGCGGGATGGTTGTCTTGGAGGACGGTCAGGGCAATTCCTTTTTTCCCAAGTTGGTCTGCCTCTGAAACGATTTTGTCCATGAGGATCTGCCCGATGCCCTGGCCCTGCCGGTCGTCGCGGACGACCATACCCAGGGAGGCGGGTTCCCGGTCACGCCGGATCCAGATGTACCCGACCGCGGCGCCGGACTCGTCAAAGGCGATGAAGCAGTGGAGCTTCACGTCCGCCGCCACCTGCAGTCCCGATGCGTGGGTGAGCGGATAGGGGTGGAAGAAATAGGCGGTGCGCTCCGAGCATGCCGCGAGCATGTCGCCGATCCGGGGACCGTCGTCCGGCCGCATCTCGCGGACCGTGATCGTCGATCCGTCCTTCAGCCTGGCATTCGAGTCAGACATCCATTCGGTAGTGATCGAGTAGATCCCGGGGCAGCTCAATGCCGGTGATGGTGACTTTGGTGTCAGTGATTTTCATGAGTCAGTGCGTTGCCAAGAGTATTGAGTAAACAGTAAACAGTAAACAGTAAACAGTGAACAGTTGACAGTTACGAACGCGAAACTACGTTTCACTGTTCACTACTCCCCCTTCACCTCAAACCTCCCCCAAAACCGCGGTTCAATCATCGCCTCGAGGGACATGTCGTTGACGAAGCTGGTGACCGGGTTCGCCCAGAACATGCGCAGCACGTTGGCCTGGCCCGCCCGGTCGGAGTAAATGACGCCGAAGTCTCCCGGATACGACTTGCCCGGCTCGATGGCCCACTCCAGGTCCGCGAGGGGGATCGCGGCTCTTGCGGTGTACCCATCCGCCCGGCGGTCAAAGGCGACGCTCGCCTCTTTCAGGATGCGGACCTCATCGACGTGCGTTGTGCCGAGCCCGGAGGAGAACTCAACCGGGTCGCGTGTGCCCGGGACCCTGTACCGGTAAAGTACGGCGAGTGGCTTCCCATCGAATACACTGAACAGCAAGCGAAGGTCGCCCGGTTTTACTTCGTCGGACTCCTCGTCGGGATTCGTGCGGATGTCGAATACCACGCTGTCGCCGGTCTTGAAGAGTTGCCGCCAGTCCTTTCCGCCGTTGATCATCGGAGTGGCGTCTTTTACGGAGTCGAACGCGACGTAGAGATGTGTGTCGTCATAGGACCAGGTGGCCTTGGCGCCGCTGTTTCCGTCGAAGCTCCACTTCGCCTGGCGCCCCTCGCCCCACGTGAACCTGCCGGCGGCCGGGAGCTCGCCCTGCGTATGCTCCTTCGCGATCGAGGCAATGGAGATCTGATGCTTCTCCTGCTCGTCGGCCGCCTTTTGAGCCATGAAGTCGGCGCACTCGCTGTGCAGGGTTTCGTTGAGAGCAACGGTCTGCGCCGGGATGCGCCGCATCGAGTCCAGCCCGTGAACCTGGTTGATGTTGCTATGGTGATTCACGAGATAGATCTTCCGGTCCCGGCAGTTTCGGAAGAACTGTCCTCCAAACCACTCGCCCCCGCACGTGGTGTTCATGACGGACATGCCGCGCGTGGACTTCGACGGCAGCGGATCCGGAGCGGAACGGGCATCCTTGAACAGTTCACCGACGTAGAGACCGTCCGTCGTGAAGAGAAATGCCTGGCCCAGGTTTCCGCTGAAGCAGAACACTTCGCCGATGTCTCCGCCGACATCGGCGCTGCCGATGACCTTGAGTCCGCCGATGAAACGGCCCCGCTGGGCCTGGGGCGCGGTGTGGGAACCGTGTACGCCGGGCCAGGGGTTGGGGAACGTCCAAAGTTTCTTCGATCCGTCGGCACTGAACATGGTCAGCGGATGAAACTGAAACATTAGATTCCCTTTGCTGTCGCGCCAGGAGAAGCAGCTGTAGTCCTTGATCGGGCGATCCTCGATGATGAGCTCCGCGTCCTCGACCTTGTAGACAGGCACGCCGTCCCCGATCCATTCGGCGACCGGGAGCCGCCATACGCGGTGCACGCCCGCGGGCATCTGGCCGGTCAGGAAGAGGGTCAATTCGTCATCGAATTCGTCGCGTCCCCAGGCGGACGCTCCCCACGCGGGAGCGGGCGACGGCAGGTCAGGTGTCGGGTGGTAGACCATCTCGTCCGCATCCATCCGGCCGTTGCCGTTCCGGTCACTCCAGATGAAATTGTTGTTGGGCGGCATGTCGGGGCACCCCGCCTGCGCCGCCGCGCGGGACCGGTCCGGGCTCCACCAGAAGTCTTGTGTGTGGGAACCGCTGGGGCTGTCGTAGAACCACGGGACGACCTTCTTCATCTCCTCGTTCATGCGGTCGCAGGTCCAGAGATGGTCCGCAAAAATGGGATGTGGATTGATGGTGCCGCGGTTGAGGTGGTGAATGTTTGGAATCGCCGCTGAACAAGAGCCGAGGGCGGCGACGGGCACCGCCAGGTCGCCCTCCAGGCGGCTGATAACCACGAGCCCGAAGCGCGCCTGCGTGTGGACGATGTAGGTGCGTCCGTTCACTTCGCGCACCGCCTTGATGATGGTCAGGTTGTCGACTCCAAGGAGCGCATCCTCATGGGTAGGCGCCCACGGCACGGCCCGCATGCGCCATAGACCGCGATCCCAATCCAGATCGACAAAGGCGCCGTTGAAGAAGGCTCGCTCCGGTTGATCCGGGAAGATGTAGCACCCATCACCGGAGTACCAGGTGGTGCCGTATTTTTCGAAGGCGAGACTGCCGTCGGGATTCCAGCAGCTCATTCGGCGCGGCGATGCATAATCCTCCGCCACCCACAATCGCCCCTGCGGGTCCACGCTGATGCCGCGGGGCAGGATCATGCCGGAGGGGTCGTACGGACCCATCCAGGGCCGGCCGCCGATTTTTCCGAACGTCTGCACGAGCCGGCCATCCGGTGAAAACTTCTTCACGCACATCTGGTCGGCCCAATCGGAAACGTACACATTCGCTTCGGTATCCACGGCCAGGCCAATCGGAGCGGCGAGATCCGATACGATGAGGTCTGTCGCCGATTTTGAATCGGGATCCACCACGACCACCTTGTCACCGCTCACTACGAGGAGCCGTCGGCCGTCCGACGCTACGCCGGACGGGCGATGGAGCGGGATCTCGTCGACGATCCATCCTTCTTCCGGATCGACGACGATGAGCTTGTCGCGGAAATAGAGGGAGATGTAGAGCATGCCCTCGTGGGCCGCCATGCCCTGGGCCATGATGTTGGCCCAATCGGGGTTGTGGGAGCGGTCGGCAATCGTCTTTCCTTCCGGCGGCCGTGCGAAGCCCTCTTCGATGCGGTTGTACTCCAGAATGTCGTGTGTTCCCTGCCCATCGTTGAACGTTCCCAGCCGGCCGGTGCGAGCCTCGACCGAGTAGAACTTGATCTTCTTCATGATCTTCTTCTGCGCCGGATAAGCCGGCTTCGACCCGTGATCGGCAACGACGTAAATGTAATCGCCGAGTTTCGCCATGTATCCGCCCTGCCGGCGGGCCACCGACCAAAGCCGGTTTCCATCGGGATCGAGACCGATGAGCGTGCTGCCGTTTTCCGAGTGCGGTGCAATCAGGAACGCGCCTTCGTCGTCGGTCAGGACATCCATGGGATGCGTGTGATCGGACAGCCAGTTGCCGGTGCCGTCTGCCGTGTCCCACGGCGGGTTGCCCGCATTGCCGTAGGAAAACTCGTAGGTTACATCCAGTGCCTCGTGAAACAGGCCCCGGACCCGGTACTCGCCGGCGGGCACGAGGTGCCCGTTGTCGTCCGCCCCGTCCCAGGTGTCGGTGTTTTTTCCTTTCTTGCGGGGATAGTTGGAGATGAGATTCCTCACGCGGGTCCCGTCAGGCTTATCAATCACCAGCGTGGCGAAGCCGTCGGACGGAATCTCGTACTCGATCTCCACCGGTCCGCTCGTGCTGTAGAGCAGCTCCTGTAAACGCATTGTCGCCCCGGCCAACTCCACGGAGGGCGAAGGCGCCAGGTTGCCATGATCCATGAAGCGCACGAACCCCCACGCATCGTGATTCGACCAGAAGAACTCGCGTGAAGGGTGTTTGGGGTTTACCAGGCCGGCATACCGGTGCTCCATGGGATAGGTATTCGCCGCCAGATTGCCCCACATTGCTTCGATGCCCATGCGCAGAGCGTCTCCCGCGACGTAAGGACGCCCGTCGCGCCGGAGGTGCTTCCAGGCAACCCGCATTTCCTGGGTGTAGCCCTTCTCATCGGCGTCTTTCTTGAACGCCGCATCCACGCCCTTGCCGATGACATCGCGAATCTCTCCCTCAAAGCCCTCAGCTTGCCGGGAAATGTCATGGTGTACGATCTGGCCGGCCGCGGCGCCCTTCAATGTGGCGTACCAGCAATCAATGTGAGTAATGCGCGCACCGCCGGGGCCGACGGGCTTCTCGTGATCGGTCCAAATGCGAAGTTGCACCGCATCCGCCCGCCAGCCGCGGTTGTGTTCCGTGTCGGGATCGACGTTGTTGATCATGGGACGCCGGTCCTTGAAACGGAACGAAAGATACAGATAATCCGCGTCGTACATGGCCGCGACACGAACCGAATGGGTGTCGAGCAGCGTCGCCAGGTCGTAGCACATGAGGATTTCGCCGGAGAGGTCCCACTCGTCGAGTAGCCCATCGAGCACGATGGGTGTGCGCGCGGGGATGGCGCGGAGTTCGTGGTTGTTGGTTTGCTGGGCGTTTGAGTGAACAGTGAACAGTGAACAGTAAACAGTGAACAGTATGCAGTGAACAGTGAACCGTGGGCGGTAGGTGCGTAGTGATTTCATTGCTCTTTCGTGAAATATTCTGCGGTTTGTTCGCGGACAGTGCCTTGCTTGGCGTTGCAGAAAAGGTGGGATTTTTCCATCATGCTATGCAGAAGCCTGCCAATTTCTTCAAGACGTTCAATAAATGTGTTGGCTTCTGCATCTGTCAGATAGTCGCAATCAAGTGCCGTCTCGATCCAGTGCTGCGTTTCATATTGCTCGGCATCTGCATC
>CAUZEO010000311.1:0-6360 GCA_963578625.1 Kiritimatiellia bacterium
CATAAGGTCGATTCCATGCTCGTCATGAATGGACCGGAGGGTCTGGATATAGAAAATGCCCGGGGAATTCTCGGATACGGACCGCATTGTTTTACCAACAGGAACCAGGGAAACTCCCTGGATCGGAGTGATATGGAATATTACACTTCGCCCGTTTTCCCGTGCAAGAATCCTGAGAAATTTTCATGGGAGGCAGAAACCCCATTGAAGACTTCGATCTCCTTCCGTGTCCGCTTCGGCGAAAGCGAAGCAGCCACATTGGAATCCGCTTGGGGTAATTGGATGATCAAGAACGGCAGCCCGATTCGTGCCCCCGCGGGAACGGAGCATATGCAGTACGAGGCAGCTTTTCACGCGCCCGGATTCGTAAACTCACCCAGGCTCACCTCCATCGTGATTGATTGCGCCGGATGATTTACTGAACTGACAAGCATTATGCACTACATGCCATGCAGTCGGGCCACTCCACCGAACAAGTACGTAACCAGCGCGCCGAAGGCGCTTTGGCTACCCCCGGAGGGGGCCGAAGCCCGAGCCGTCGTTGAACCCGCTAGGGCTGCGCAGATTCTTGCCGCACAGAACGCGGAGTACGCGGACGTTGGTCTTGGTTTTGCAATGGTTCCGGGGCGCGCTCCGCGCGGAGCCAAAGCGGTGTCGCCGCACTCCAAATTGGGCGCCTTCGGCGCGCGGAACCCGTATAAGAAGGGAAAGAAATGCTGTTGAAAAGAACTATCGAGATCTTATTTGTACTGCTTTGTCTGCTGCAAATCCCCGGCATCGCCGAAGCAGATAGGACCTCTGAGCGGCAAGGATTATCGGAATTCGACAATCGTATTCAAACTCTCGAAACCACCATCAAGCAATTAGATGTACGAATCGACAAGTGCCGGTCGCACGAGTTCTACCGCCAGCTTCGCTGGTGGCAACTACGCAAGGACGTAGCTGTGCAGGATCGGGACTTGCTCATCCTACACAGGAAAGCTCTTCAGCTGCTGCTGGCCGACGAGTTCGTGCCCGCGGCGATCCGGGAACGTATTGACGAGTTGGAGAAATCCGCGGCATCGCGCGAAGTTCGCGACGCCGCGGCGCAGCAGGCCGAGGCCGCTTGGCAGGAGATCCAACGAAACCTGGATGAAATTGCTCCCGGGTACAACTGGCATGTCGTGAAGTTGAACCTTCTCAGGGATCTGCTGAATCGCTCCCGGAGAATCGAATTCTACCTGAAGGAGGCAATGCGAACCTCCGAAGGCGGTTACGGACACACCTCTTTGGCCGAATCGGAAATCCGCGGGCGACTCACCGCGCTCATGGTTCAGGGAGACCCCGAAGCGTTTGAAATCGGCCCTGTATATGCAGCGCAGGAGAACGAGTATCGACTCAAATCTCCGTTCCAGTCGGCCCTGGATGAACTCGTCCACCGTACGCGTGGCCGGCTGGCGGAATACGGCGAATGCTACTTCGGTTTTCGGGAGCAGAAACTCCTCGGTCAGTCCGAAGAGGCCGAGCGCCTGGTGCAGCGCACCCATCGCCTGGCTCAGGATCTGGAAGACCTTGATGCCCGGCGCGAAGAACTGACCTCGGACGTGCTCGGTTTTCTGGGTCACTTTGACCGGGACGGGAAGTTCACCTCGCTGGGAATTCCTCATCGTGAAAAAGTTACGGTCGATCCCGCCGGCATCACCAGCGACCTGCTTTTCTGCACGCTGAGTCTGTCAGGCCACGGCGGCCCGGCGCGCGAACTGGAGGAGCCATTCTGCTTTGATGTGGCGGACTTTCGTTTCTACGGAGTGAGCCAACTGGCGGCGGGCCAGCCGGATCCGGCGCGGTTTGAACAGGCAGCCGCGGATGTCGAGCGCGGGTACTACTATAAGCAACCGGTCTTGTTGATGATGCACGGTACCGCCCACATGGCCGGAGTTGAAAAACAGTTTCTTCCGGAGCAACAACGGCAGGACCCGGATCTGCATTTGACCAATGCGAATGGTGACCGGGGTCGATACCTGAACATCTGGCATCCCGCGGTTCGAGACTTGGTGCAGGCGCGGTTTACCGACATAGCCGCCTTTTGCAAAACGATCCCAAACTTTCTCTTTTACGACAAACTCACCTGGGAGCCGTCTGTCCTGTTTGTCAAGGGGGACGGCGGACCGGCCCTTGAAGCGGGGTACAGCCCTCCGGCCATTGCAGCGTTTCGTGAACACCTCGAGCAGAAATTCGAAACAATCGATCGTCTCAACGAACGTTGGAAGAGCGGTTACGCGGCGTTTGGCGAGATTGAGCCACCGCCGGATCCGTTTGTGGCGCCGCGCAGGCGGGCAACGCCCCTCAGCCATGAGTTCGAACTCTTTCGCGCGCATTCGTACGGCGACTACCTTGCCATGGCAACCGAAGCCATACGGCGTGAGGATCCGAATCACCCGGTCGCGGCTGAAATTCATACCCTGAATGCGCAGTTCGTGTCCGGCACGGCCTTGAGCTTCCAAATGATGAAACGCGTGCCGGTTCAGTTCATCGAAGATCACTACAACAACTGGTTCGGCAGTTATACATCCTTGAATCTCCTATACAGCCTGTGTCTCTACGCAGGCAAGAAGCCCGTGCAAACGGAGTATATCTGGACCTACCCCCGCTTGATCACGCCCCTTACCGAAAGTGACTTCCGGGTGACGGGCGAGCTGAGCATCTGGCGCAACATGGTCTGGGGCCGCAAGGTTCTGGGGGTCTATGGCCCCTTTGACGGATGGGGATACCGTTTCAACTACATGGACAGTGCCCATTCCTGCGAACTGGCCCACACCGTCGGTCCTTCGGGTACTCTCATTCGGGAGGCGGGGACGTCCATACCTCTTGGCAAGAAACGCTCCCGCGAATTCTGGCCCTACCTGGATCGGACGGAGGTCGTGAAACCCCGGATCGCGGTCATCGTTCCTTCCACGTCCATGATCAACGACTATCCCTACCACGATCCTCACCAAGGATATTCCACGGTCAACAGGGAACTCATTCGCATGGAGCGTTTTCTAACCCCGCGCGATTTCGATTTCCGTTTTGTCCCCGAGGAAGTCATTGTCAGCGGGGAGGAAAACCTCGATGGGTTCAAGGCCATCCTCCTCCCGTATGCGCCCTACTTTCCCGACGGCCTGACCGACAAACTTCTCGCATGGGTCGCATCGGGCGGCCACCTGATCGCCTCGGGCATACCGGGGATCTACGATCCCTACGGCTTCGATGCCCCGGCGCTCATGGAGGCCGTGTTCGGAGCGCGGTTGGACTATGCGTATGCCGGCGACGACGACGTATGGCGTTGGAATGTGACTGTGGGCGATCGCGAAGGCGTGACGCAACTACTTCATTCAGAAAATGGGCCCTTGTTGTTCTTCGCCGAACACGGGGCGGGCCGCGTCCTGGTGTCAACGGAGAGTTTTTTCGCCACCGCAAATCAGCGGGCCCTTCAGGCCGGCTTCGCACATGCAATCGAGTCGGCAATCGAATGGCCCGCGGCGAGCAGCCGCCGGCGCCTCTTCGAAATGGTGACCCGGCAGGACGACAACGGCCGCCGCTACCTGTTCGTGATTAACCCGGATCTCCGGGACACGGCAATAGACTACATCACGGTGGACGGTCAGTACCAAACCATCACCGACATGGGGATCGGTTCGCACTGCGCAATCTCCCTGGCCCCCAGACAACCGATATCCGTCAACAGCAGAGCCACCGATTCCACGTCGCGCCACAGCGATGGGACGGCGCTGATATCCGTCCGATCCCCACCCGGCCGAACGACGTTTCAAATGCGCCTGGAGCCCGGAGAAGGCACCGTGCTTGAGCTTGCGCAGTAGCGCTGGAGATACGAGGGAGCGGAGAAATTTGCCTGTGAGCGAGGAATGCGCGTTAAATTGGACTGAGGTAGCAAGGCGCAGCCCTTCGCGCCTTCGTCGGGCTTCGCTCTGCCGGCGCACTCCAAATTCTTTACAACCGAACTGATAAGGGATTCAAAGACGAACCTTCCAATAGCACGTCTGTCCACTATCTCGGAGTGAACTTGTGAATCTAGAGCTGTTAGACTGGAGCATCGTCCTGGCGGTGGCCTTGTTTTTGATCATCCAGGCGTACCGAACCAAAAAGTACGCGCGGGGGGTGTCTGGATTTTTAGCGGCGGATCGATGCGCCGGCCGTTACATCATCAGTTTCGGGGAAGCGGCTGCCGGGTTGGGCGCCGTCACCATCGTGGGCGATTTCCAGAGATACTACAGCGTCGGTTTCGGCGCGAGTTGGTGGGGTTCACTGGGTATTCCGCTTTACCTGATCATGACGCTGACCGGGTTTGTCATCTATCGCTACCGGGAGACCCGCGCGTTGACCCTCGGGCAGTTCCTGGAGATGCGTTACAGTAGAAAGTTCCGCATCTTCGCGGGCTCGCTTGTTTTTATATCCGGGATCATCACGTTCGGAATATTTCCCGCCGTCGGGGCGAACTTTTTCATCAATTACTGCGGACTGCCGGAGACCTGGTCGCTCCTGGGAATCCACGCGCCGACCTATCCGACATTAACATTCATCCTCCTGGCGATCGCCATGTATTTCACCCTGGTGGGAGGACAGGTATCGGTTCTGGTCACGGATTTCTTTCAAGGGCTTTTTGTGAGTATCGTTTTGATGGCCATTCTTTTCGTCATCCTGTTTACGTTTCCCCTCCGCGAGGTATTTGACGCGCTGCTATTGGCTCCGGAGGAAAAGTCCATGGTGAATCCATTCAAAACCGGAGCCATCGACGACTTCAACTTCTGGTACTTCATGATCGCGATTGTCATTCAGTTCTACAATCGCATGGGTTGGCAGGGAGGGCAGGCCTACAACGCTTCCGCCAAAAGTCCGCACGAGGCAAAAATGGCTGGGATCCTAGGAGGGTTTCGAGGATGGGGATTCACCATGAGCCTGCTCCTTTTGCCCATGATCGCCTTCATGGTAATGAATCATGAAAACTACGCCGACACGGCCGAGTATGTGAATGCCGCACTCTCCTCTATCGAAAATGAAGAAGTTCGCAATCAAATGATCACCCCGGTTGTGATGACGACATTTCTGCCGATCGGGTTTATGGGCGCTTTCGCGGCAGTGATGTTTGCCGCATTCATCAGCACGCATGATACGCAAATGCACTCCTGGGCCAGCATCTTTGTGCAGGATATTGTCATGCCCCTCCGGAAGAAGCCCTTCACGCCGGACCTGCATCTGAAGTGGTTGCGATGGTCCATCGTCGGCGTGGCTGCTTTTGCCTTCCTCTTCAGCATGTTCTTCAGGCAGACCCAGCACATCATGCTGTACTTCATGATTACCGGCGCGATCTGGCTGGGAGGCTCCGGGGCGGTCATCATTGGAGGGCTTTACTGGAAGCGCGGAACAACAGCCGCCGCCTGGTCCGCATTGATCACCGGCGCGTTTCTCGCCGCGGCCGGAATCATTCTCGACCAGGTTTGGAACAGCCTCTACGACAAAAACTTCCTCATCGATTACAAGTGGATGACGGCAATCAGCATGGGAACTTCCGTGGTCGTCTACGTCGTGGTTTCCTTGCTGGGAACGACAATGAGATTCAACCTCGACCGGATGCTCCACCGCGAAGAATACGCGGTCCCCGCAGATCACCCCGATGGAAAGAGCGTCCGATCTTCTTCGAAATGGAATGTTTTGCAACTGTTCGGATATACCGCAGAGTTTACGATGGGGGACAAGATCATTTACGGGCTGTCGATCGCTTTTGCCGCCATTCAGCTGGTGGCTTTTGTCGTCATGACGGTGATCGCTTTTACCTCTGAGGTTACGGATGAAATGTGGTGCAGTTATCATTTCTATTTCGTTGGATCCCTGATTGTCGCTTCCATGTTTGTTGCCGTGTGGCTGATTCTTGGTGGAGTGCGCGACATAAGGCGCCTCTTTGTCTCATTGCGCGAAGCCAGGAGTGACGACAGCGATGATGGGATGGTACGGTAGAGTCCGGGATTCAAAAACACTATATAGTATACTCCGTAGTGATTTCTGCTGCCCCAGTTTCGCCGTCAATGACCCGGTTCGTCCCCTCTACACGCTCGTCTCGATTCCAGCTGTCCGGGCAGTTGTCGCCGTACCACCGTACGTGCTCCTGTGCCGGCAGCTGGTGTACGCTGCGCGCACGCACCGCGGCCTGAAAGCCTGCGTCCCGCAACAGATCGCAAATCACCATCGGATCGCGCAGCTTGTTTAATTCTCCACACACAAAATCGTGGGAGGCTGGCGTCGTGGAGTACCGCAGCACGAGGAGCTCCGGGCACTCAGCGCGTGCTCTCTCCGCAAGCTGGTTTCCGGTTCGGATGTCCGGAAATG
>CAUZEO010000312.1:0-6347 GCA_963578625.1 Kiritimatiellia bacterium
TCCGAACCACCGGACCCGACGCCGCGCTCACATCCCTGCGATCCGCCCTGGAGGCGGATCCCCGTTATGCGCCCGCCCTGTTCAACCTGGGTGTCGTTCATGGATTGTGGAAGGGCGATCCGACAAATGGGGTCAGCTATTTGGAAGAGTATCTCGAATTTGGCACTGACGATGCGCAGGCGATGAGAGCCATTGACCTGCTCTCGGGATTCCGCGCACGATTTGTTGCCACGGACGTTGAAGAGTCGGTTCCAGCCGGGGAAATCTTAGGGAAATACACGATTCAGGGAATCCAACTCCTGCGCGAAAACCGAAACGCAGAAGCGCTTCGCGGCTTTCAGAGAGCTGTCGCCGAGCGTTCCGATTCGGTGCCCGCCTACTTGGGAATCGCGGAAGCCGCGCTGCGGTTGAACCAGCCCGAATCCGCCCGCATCGCCTTGGATCGCGCGCTGCGGATCGAACCTGAGGATCGCGAAGCGATGTGGGGGATTGCTGCATTCCTGGATAAAACATCGACTAATTCGACGGAGGCTGTTCGCCGATACCAGGTTTTCATTCGAAAATTCCCGGACGACACTCGATCCAAGATGGCTCGGGAAAGAATCGCGTCAATTCGATCGACTCCCAGAGAATAGGCATTTAGTGGTTCAATTCCTTCGTTTTGGGCTAGATGCTCTGGTTGATTCTCTGCTACAAAACGGGCTCTGTGCCGGGGCTGATGTCGAGATCGCTGGATGCGAACGAGACGGTCATTACGGCATGGTACGGAATCATGCACAGGGTATCCTCCTCCGTCCTGATGATCAGCTCATGCCCGGCCGCGCCGGCAGCTTCGACTTTGAGCAGTACCCCGGTTCCCGCTCCATGAAACTCTTTAACTAGGGCCATGTGATTTCCAGGACCGGGTGGGTTTCAAGGTTCTCGCGGTTACGGTCCGCCGCCGTGGATCAAGCAATTCCACGATGCCGAAGCAGGAGGGGTGATCAACGGTTTCTCCACGTCTTCCTGAATGGTGGTGACGAGTCCCACCACGCCTTCTATGACGATAAACATCGATTCGCCGCTATCGCCTTCTTCATAGACGACCGCCTGAGGCTCAAACGTCCCGATGGTGCCGAGCTCTTCGATCTCCCGGCGCTCTTCTTTCGTCAGGTGCGCGTTGCACCCCTTCCAACAAGTTATTTTCTCCGCCCATTGCGCACTCTTTTGTCGCTTCTGGCATGTCCGAACTTTTCGTTTCGTCCTTTTCCATTCGCAAGCGTCGCCTCGCGATGAATGTTCAGCGCCACAGCGCCCGGTCCGATCGCCGCATCCAACTCGCTCACCAGCGTGTACGCTGGGCTCACGAGGTAGGTTTCTTCCGGTTTGATGATAACGGTTTCGCCTTCCGGAAACCGGATTCTGAAAGAGACCGGCGTATCCCCGGGATGACGCAGAAGAATATCGCGAATCTTTTCCAGCAGATTGTCATCGGTTTTCGCGCCGGTGAGCTGCAGCATTACCTCCCGCGTATATCGCCTCGGGATGTTGGGCAACGGATAGATCTCTTGCGCGATCATACGGATCTGGTCGCCCTCCTCCTTCCGTATTTCGCCGCAAACCATGATTGGGGATTCTTCCGCCAGGTGCATTCCGTAGGTGCGAAACGCATCTGGGAAAACGACGATTTCGACGGCCCCGTCCAGGTGGGCTAGTTGGAACGTGCCCATCGGTTCTTTTGTCTTTCGGGTAAAGCGTTTTTGAAATTGCTCTACGATGCCGCCGATTCGCGTCATGGTTCCGGGCTCAAGCTCCTCCATGTGTCCGGTGTCCGCGAGATTGAAGTTGAAGAGGATCCACTCGTGCTCTTTGAGAGGGTGCCCGGAAATATAGAAACCCAGCAGCTCTTTTTCGCCGGACAGCATGACGTTCTGCGGCCAGGACGGAAAATCAGGCAACTCTTCTTCCTCGTTCGCAGGCCCGGTCGAATCTATCATGTCGAACAGCGATGCCTGCCCTGAGGCACGATCCCGCTGCGCTCCCGCCGCCCGGCTCATGGCGAAGTCTATGTTTTCGAATAGACGGCCGCGACTCATCCCACAGTAATCGAATGCGCCGCACTTGATTAAGCTTTCCAGCGCTTTGCGGTTGCAGGCCTGGCCGTCGACGCGAGAGCAGAAGTCGAGGAGGCCGGTGAAGGCGCCTCCCCGTTCGCGCTCTTCGACAATGGCCTCGACCGCGCCAACCCCGACGTTCTTGATCCCGGCCATTCCGAAACGAATTCCATCGGCAACGGGGGCGAATCGCACCCCGCTCTCGTTGACATCCGGCGCATGCACCTTCTGTCCCATGGTATGCGCTTCCGTGATGAGGACGGGAAGTTTGTCCGAATTTCCCATTTCAATAGACATGAGTGCGGCCATGAATTCGGAAGGGTAGTGGGCTTTCAGGTATGCCGTTTGGTAGGAGATAACCGCATAGGCGGCGCTGTGGGACTTGTTGAATCCGTAGCCCGCGAACTGCTCGATGTCCGAGAAAATCTTCTCCGCTTTTTTCCCGGGAATATTGTTGGTGACTTTGCAGCCGCTGATGAAGGACTCTTTCATCCTCTCCATCTCGTCCCGATTTTTTTTCCCCATCGCGCGGCGGAGGATGTCGCCCTGGCCTAGAGAGAAGCCGGCCAGGACGTTCGCGGCCTGCTGAACCTGCTCCTGGTACAGCATCACACCGTAGGTTTCTTCCAGGACCGGAGCCAGGAGCGGATGATCGTAGCTGATCTTCACTTTTCCGTTCTTCCGGTTGATGAAGTCGTCCAGCATGTTCATCGGCCCCGGGCGGTAGAGGGCGATCATGGCGATGAGGTCCTCGAAACGGCTGAGTCCGATGCGGCGAAGAAGGTCGCGCATGCCCCGGCTTTCCACCTGGAACACGCCGACGGTCTCGCCGCGATTCAGGAGCGCAAATGCCTTTTCGTCGCGCGTCGAAAGAGAATCGAGATCGAGTTCCACGCCATGCCTGGCCTGTACGTTGTTCACCGCCTCCTGGATGACGGTGAGGGTCTTCAGGCCGAGAAAATCCATCTTGAGCAGGCCCGTTTGTTCAAGCGGTTTCATTTCGAACTGGGTGACCGGTTCGTGGTTCTTATCCCGTGCCAGCGGAACGAGTTCCATCAACGGTTTTTCCCCGATGACAACGCCGGCGGCATGGGTGCCGGGATTGCGAGGGAGCCCCTCCAGCACATGGGCATAGGTCATGATCCGCTTCGCGTTCGCGTCGGTATCCGTGATGCGCTTGAAATCGGGATTCAGCTCCAGCGCCAGCGCCAGCGTCATATTCGGGTCGTCCGGCACCATTTTTGCCAACCGGTCGCACTCCGCGAATGGAATTTCCAGTACTCGCCCGATGTCGCGGATTACGGTTTTGGCGCCCAGCGTTCCAAAGGTGATGATCTGTGCGACATTCTCCCGCCCGTACCGATCTTTGACGTAATCGATGACTTCACCGCGCCGGGCCTGGCAAAAATCGATATCAAAGTCGGGCGGAGAAACTCGCTCCGGATTCAGGAATCTCTCGAATATCAGGTTGTATTGCAGGGGATCGATATTGGTGATGCCCAGGGCGTAGGCGAGGATGCTACCTGCGCCGGAACCCCTGCCGGGCCCGACCGGAATTTTCATGTCCCGGGCAAATCGAACGAAATCCCACACCACGAGGAAGTAATTGATGAAGTTGGTTTTCTCGATGATTCCCAGTTCGTAGACGAACCGGTCCACGATTCTTTTTTCTTCGTCATTACGCGGCTGTCTGACGTCCGCGACTCCGTATCGCGCGTTCAGACCGTCTGCGCCCAGCTTCAGGAGATACTCTTTCTGGGCGTAGCCTTCGGGTACATCGTAGTGAGGAAAATGCAGATCGCCGTTCAGGTCGAGGGTCACATTGCAGCGTTCCGCAATCTCAAACGTGTTTTCGATTGCTCCCGGCACTTCTCCGAACAGCCGCCGCATTTGACTGCCACTCTTCATGAAAAACTGATCGCTCCCGTATTTCATCCGGTTGGGATCGCTCATCACGGTGGCGGTCTGGAGGCAGATCATACAGTCGTGGGCCTCGGCGTCCTCCGGGTTCAAATAGTGAACGTCGTTGCTGCAGATCATGGGCAGATCCAGGCGTTTCGCGACTTCGAGAATGCCCCGATTCGCCGTTCGTTGCTCCTCAAGCCCGTGGTCCTGCAATTCGAGGTAGAATCGGCCCGGACCGAAAATTTCGCTGAATTCGGCGGCGGCTTGTGCCGCGCCGTCGATGGTCCCATGCACACAGGTTTCGGCGACTTCGCCCTTCAAACAGGCGGACAAACCGATGATGCCCTCGGAGTTAGCGGCGAGCATTTCTTTGTCAATGCGCGGTTTATAGTAAAAGCCCTCCAGATGGGCCTTGGAAACCATCCGCTGGAGATTAGCGTACCCGGTTTCATTCTCCGCCAGCAGAACCAAGTGGTTGGATTGGGAGCCGCCGGGGCCGGTCCGGCGTTCGTGCATGCTCCCGTGCGCCATGTAGACTTCGCAGCCTAGGATCGGCTTTACGCCCGCGCTCCGGGCTTTCTGGTAGAAATCGACCACGCCGTAGAGAACTCCGTGATCGGTGATTGCGGTGGCGGCCATGCCCAGCTCGGCCGCCTTTGACATCACATCCTTGATGCGGCAGGCGCCATCCAGCAGGCTATACTCCGTGTGAAAATGGAGATGGACGAAGGGTTCCTGGTCCGACACCGCTCAATTTCCCCGCTTACGTTGAATTTCTCACCTGCAACACTCCGATGAACCATCTATACCGCACTGCCGTAGAGCTGCCAAGGCAGGAGCTTTGAAGCCTGTACAATTCATTGATTTTGGTGCATAGTGCGGATAAGTGTAGACATCAGGAGCCGTCCTGTAGTAGACAGCACCCCGTTTTTTCGTCTCCATTCGGACGTCCGTTTTTATTCGAAAGCGGTCCAACCCCGGGATTTGTTTCGTGAACGAACTGGAAAGCACCAGAAATATAGGCATCTCAGCTCATATCGACAGCGGGAAAACCACGCTGACGGAGCGGTTTCTTTTCTACGCCGGGAAGATCCACAAGATGGAGGAGGTCCGTGGCGGCGGGGACGGCGCAACCATGGATCACATGGATCTGGAAAAGGAAAAGGGCATTACGATTACGTCCGCGGCGACGACCGTGTCCTGGGGCGATCACAAGATCAACATTATCGACACCCCCGGACACGTCGATTTCACGGTGGAGGTTGAACGATCGCTGCGCGTACTGGATGGCGCAATTCTGATTTTGTGCTCTGTGGCCGGTGTCCAGTCTCAGTCCATTACAGTGGACCGTCAAATGAAGCGGTACAGTGTTCCGCGGCTCGCCTTTATTAACAAGATGGACCGTGTCGGCGCGGATCCGATACGCGGGCTGCGGGATCTTCAGGAAAAACTCAGCCTGAACGCGGTGCTCATGCAGGTGCCGATCGGCGCCGAATCGGAATTTGCCGGGGTCGTCGATCTGATCCGCATGGAAGCGCTCTATAACGAGGGCGACCAGGGCGAGGATCTTGTCAAGCGGGCTATTCCGGACGACGTACTGCCGTTCGCGGAGCAGAAACGCCACGACATGCTCGAATCGCTTTCTTTGTTCAGCGAAGAGCTGATGGAGACCTTCCTCGACGGCAAAGAGATCGATGAAGAGCTTATTCATCAGGCGGTGCTCGAGGGCGTGCGCAGCACCGAGCTGGTTCCCGTATTTCTAGGGACCGCGATCAAGAATACCGGCGTGCAACCGCTAATGGACGCCATCTGCCGGTACCTGCCGTCCCCGATCGAGAGTGCTACCGTGTTCGCCAAGGTCGTGGGGAACGAGGAGGAAGAAGTCGAACTGTTTCCCGATCCAGAGAAGCCGTTCGTGTGCATGGCTTTCAAGCTCACCGATGAGGACTACGGTCAGCTGACCTATATCCGCATTTACCAGGGCACGATTCAGAAGGGAGATACCCTGGTCAATTCCCGGACCGGCAGGAAGGTCCGAGTGGGCCGCCTGGTACGAATGCATGCAAACGACAGGCAGAATATCGATTCGGCATGCGCCGGAGATATTATTGCGATGATCGGCGTGGACTGCGCGTCCGGCGATACTTTCTGCCATGAAGGCGTCGACGTGACGCTTGAGTCGATGTACGTGCCCGACGCGGTCATTTCGTACTCAATCCAGCCGAAAGAAACGGCCATGGCGGACAAACTGGTGAAGGCAATTACCCGGTTTATGAAGGAAGATCCGACGTTTCATGTGCATACCGACGAAGATTCCGGAGAGATGATCATATCGGGGATGGGCGAGTT
>CAUZEO010000313.1:0-6315 GCA_963578625.1 Kiritimatiellia bacterium
TGAACCAGGTCACTGCCGTAGGAGATCAATGCGAACGGAATGCGGTAAAGCTTCGACAGAAAAAGACCTACGGGCACGGAAACCACGCTGCCGCACAAAATCAGGTCGGGACGGCTCTCTCGACACAAATGCCGCCCCCGAACCAGAGAAAATGAAAGAAATCTCGGCACGCCCGGCCCTGCCGCACGATAAACACTTTCCCGGGTCTCGACGGATGGGGCAGCGGTGGTAATGACGTCCACACGGTGCCCAGCCCGCAGCAGTCCCTCAAAAAGATGACCGATGAGAGATTCGATGCCTCCCACGGTGGGGGGAAAATTCCACGACAGCATCAGGATCTTCATGTCAGTAAAACGACTGCACTGTCTTATTCATGCCGTCCTGTGTCAAGGAAGACGCCAGTGCACGGGATGTTCACGCTTTACCTTCCCGCCGATTTTCATCTTAACTGATGCTGTCGCGCCCGGCGAGGTCCCGGTCGTAAGGAGGATCATACTGGGCAATTCCCACATGCCACATGTCCTCCATCACCTCCGTAACGTGTGGGAAAAGTTGGAAGCTTCAGTGGAAGGACTGCGTCCGATCCAGTGGTATGCCTATCCAACTTCTGTCACCTATGTAAAAAAGGCCGGAGTAACGTTCGAGCCGCAGATCGAGTATTGCGGCTTCCTGAACGACGACGTACTTCACGAGCAGCTTTGCGAGGCGGATTTCGCAATCGTCCCATTCAACATCCACGACAAACCGGAGTATCCCTACGCGAGATTTTCAATCCCATCTCGAATTACCGAGTTTGTAAACGCCGGGCTGCCGATTTTCGCCGCCGCGGGAAAGAAAACAGAGGCCTGTCGATTTATTTCCGGCAACGGGGTCGGAAAATGCGAATCGATTGCAGACGAAACAGGTTTCGCGACCCAACTGCTTGAATTTGCAAAAGACACCGCGGCGCGGGAATCGATGGGCGTTAACAATCGACACTTCGCGGAAGAGCATTGTGATATCCGGGTGTACCGGAAAAAGCTGCTGCGAAAATTCCAGCAACTCACAACCGCGACAGCCCAATGAAACCACCCGCAGAAACGGGCTCAACAAAACAGATTTCGAACAGAAGGAAACGAAGATAACGGAGTGGAGTTTTGGTCACTCAGCGCCTCTCTGCGGTAGAAAATTCCTATGTGGAGGAAATCGCAGAGACTTGCGTCCAGGCAGTAAGGCGACATTGCGAAACGGATAATTGAATGGTTGGTGATCTGCTGGATCGAACTTGGGAGGAAGCGCTAGGGTCCAGCCCGGAGGGCGACTACCCAGTGCTGAGGCCGTAGGCGTATGAAGACAATTCAGACCGGAAAGACAAATGAGCGAATTTGTTGAGTATTTAAACGAAATGTTCAAACACTTCGGCCCAATTAACGCACGGCGTATGTTCGGCGGTCATGGGGTGCATCACAACGACCTAATGATCGCGCTCGTGGCCGATGACGTGCTACATCTAAAAGCCGACTCGGACTCGTCGATCCATTTCGATAAACTTAGATTGAGCCCATTCGAGTTCGACAAGAACGGCAAAAAAGTGACGATGTCCTACTTTCCTGCGCCAGAGGCGATATACGACAATCCCAACGAGGCCAGAATCTGGGCAAATCGCGCTCACGAGGCGGCTCTGCGCTCGAAACGTCAAGTAAATAAAAAGCAAGTACACGAAACCTGATGAAGCACGTTGCTACATATTTCCATCCGCGAAATATGACCTTGATTGAGGGAACACTGTGTGAATATGAAATTCCTTATATCTTACAGAGAGGTGAAGAAGATCTCGATACCACCGAATTGTACGTTCCCCCCGAGTATTATGAGACAGCTTGCGAATTGGCAGAGCGCCTTGAAGAATTTCTTGCGGAAAAGATGCAGGAGGATGAAAAGAGCAAAAGAGAGTGCGTCAACTGCAAGAGCACCGACCTCCGACCTCTATCGAATCTCAACTATGAAAAATCCATCACGGGCCTCGCGATGGTATTTAAATGCAACAAATGCGGACATGCAAATCCAGACTCATGGAGTGGGTTGGATTGGTAGGAATTGGACTGTATCGGCCGACTTATGACAACTCACAATCTTAGGTCAATTGAACGAAGAAACAGGATCATCGAACGGGTTAACGCCGATGAGCATGCGCCTCGTTATCACTTCATAGCTCCGGAAGGGAACGCCCTTCCGTTTGACCCGAATGGGGCCATCTGCTGGAACGGGGCCTACCACCTTTTCTATATTTTCCAGGATCCTGAACTGCCTCAGGGCGGACATTGCTGGGGGCACGCTTCCAGCACCGATTTGCTTCATTGGAGGTTCCATCCCTCGGCCCTTGTTCCTGCACCTGGCGATGTGGATAAGGGAATCTTCAGCGGGAACGCTTTCGTGAGCATCGAAGGAATTCCGACGCTGGCCTATTATGGAATCGGCGCCGGCATTTGCCTTGCCCAAAGCACGGATGATGATCTGAATGACTGGACCAAGCTGCCGGGCAATCCAGTAATCCCTGAACCGAAGGAAGACGATCCCGGCTGGGGCGTGTACAACGTATTTGACCCGCACATCTGGGTGGAGGGCGATTCGTACTTTGCGATACTGGGCGGCATGATTAAGCCGCACGAAATTCGTGATACGGCATACCTTTTCCGATCGAAGGATCTGCTGCGCTGGGAGTATCTCCGTCCCTTCTACAGTCCGCATCCCGATTGGACGGACCCACTCGAAGATTGCGCTTGCCCCGATTTTTTCAAGCTGGGAAATCGGTATGTGCTTTCCTGCATCAGCCACGCGCGCGGAGCACGCTATTACCTCGGGCGATACCAGGACGGTACTTTTATCCCCGAAGAGCACCATCGGATGAATTGGCCAGGCGGGCCATGTTTCGCGCCGGAAAGCCTTCTCGACGATCAACAGCGACGAATTTTCTGGGCGTGGGTTATGGATCAGCGCTATTGCAACCGGACCTTAACCAACGAACTCGGAGTGATGACCATGCCGCGTGTGCTGTCGCTGGATTCCAGCGGTCAACTCCTGATAAATCCTCCCGACGAGTTCGAAATGCTGCGGCGCAATCCGCGCCGCCTGGAATCCCTCACAGTCGAGCCCGGGAAGGATTTGCGATTGGAGGATATTAAGGGCGATTGCATGGAACTGGCCATCGAAGCGGTGATCCCCCGGGACGGAGTGCTCGGTCTCAAGGTCCGGGCGACACCAGATGGCGAAGAGCAGACAGCCATCATCGTGGATACTTCTGCTCATTCGCTTTGCGTGGATACCTCCCAATCAACACTGAGGCCGGACATCCTTCAACCGTTCCCCATCATGCGTACCGATGAGCGCGATGACGTGCGCGTCCAGGCAGCGCCCTTAGCCCTTGGCCCGGATGAGCCGTTGCAGTTGCGAGTATTCATCGATCGATCAATTCTGGAAGTCTATGCCAATGGCCGGCAGTGCGTAACGCAGAGAATCTACCCTACGCGCGCCGACAGCCTTGGCGTGGCCCTTTTCAGTCAACGTGGAGCAACGTCGGTCCTCTCTCTGGATGCATGGGATGTGACGCCAACCAACACACAAACGATGGAATAGGCCCGACATAGTTTGGAGAAACGCGCATCATGAACCATGAATTTACCCCTGCTACGTACTACACGACACTGGGTCCGCACGAGCCCGTGTTGCGTGTTGCGGATGGCGACACCATCGTTACCACAACCGTCGATGCCGGCGGTTGCGATCACAGCAGGGAACACGTAACGCCGCGCGGCAATCCACAAACCGGGCCGTTTTTCGTTGAGGGCGCCGAGGCCGGAGACACGCTGGCAGTGCACCTGGAACAAATTCAACCCAACAGGAGGTACGGCTATTGTGGTTCTTCCGTCGCGACGAATGTCGTGGATCCATCCTACGTACGTGAGTTGCCTCAAGCCGATTCTGCGCAGTGGGATGTTGACATCGACGCAGGCACAGCAACCCTGGTTGCCCCCGAGTCGAGGTTGGGGCGGCTGGTGTTGCCCCTGGAGCCGATGGTTGGTTGCTTCGGTGTCGCGCCGCGGGGCGGCCAGGCAATTTCCACGGCCACCTCCGCCGAGCACGGTGGTAATATGGACTATCGCGGGTTCGTGGCCGGCACGACGGTCTACTTCCCCGTGTTCGAACCCGGCGCGCTCTTCTTCATCGGTGACGGACACGCAGTGCAGGGAGATGGCGAAATCGTAGGCTCCGGGATCGAGATCTCGATGAACGTGCGGGTGACACTTCGGGTGTTGAAAGGGAAGAAGTGCGGTTGGCCCCGGGCCGAAAATGACGAGTGGATCATGACGGCGGGTAACGCACGCCCCCTGGACCAGGCGACACAGCACGCGACGACGGAAATGTTACGCTGGTTGCAGCAGGAACATCAACTGGACGCCCTCGGCGCAAACCTTCTGCTCGCACAGTGCGTTCGTTACGACCTGGGGAACATGTTCGATCCGGCGTACACAATGATCTGCAAGGTCCGGAAAAGGTGGTTGCCAGGATCGCCCTAGCCCGCGCACCATGACGGCTTTTTAGACGTGGACCAGATTCCCCTGAATTCTTCAAGGCGGCTACCTGCATTCGCCGCACTTCTCGGCCTTTTCGTTTTTGCCGTTTCGGCAAATGCGTTACCGGCGGCATTGGTGCGGGCAGCGAAAGAATTCGAAGTGGGAATTGGGGCCATGGCACAGGTGTCGGCCGTGCAGTTCGTCGGTTTTATTGTGGCGTCCATCGCCGGTGGTGTGTTGTCGGACCGATTGGGGAAAAAACATGTACTGCAGGGGGCGTGCGCACTTCTGTTGGTCGGATCCATGGTCGTGAGCCTTGCTTCCGAGCTGCAGCATGCTTTCGCAGGCGCGTGCCTTATGGGACTGGGCGGGGGGATACTGGAGAGCCTGAGCACGACCCTTCTTTCGGATCTGTTTCCCGACCGCCGAAAATTCTTCCTCAACTTCTCACAGGTTGTTTTCAGTTCCGGCGCTGTCGCCGGACCCTTTCTCATGGGACTGCTTCTTCCCCTGGGAGTGAGCTGGCGGTTGTGCTTCGGGGGCATTGGAGGGTTGAGCATTGTCCTATTCGGCCTGTTTTCAATCTCGCACATCCCGAAACCGACACACGATGAACGAATTCATTTTGAAGCGCTGGGTCGAATCGTGCGGCGGCCTGCACTCCTCATGATTTGCGTAGCGCTTTTCGGATATGTACTGACGGAATCGGCAGTCGTCATTTACGCGAATGCGTACCTTCAGACCGAGCATAACGCACCCGAACGATGGGCAATCTACGGGTTGTCCCTGTTCTGGTTTTCAATGGGGTTGGGTCGGATCCTCTGTGCACTCATTCCGGAGCGTGTCCCCTACCCGCCCGTCATTGCCGGCTTGCTGCTTCTCACAACATTGCCTCTGATCTTGCAGTATTGGGCTTCCGGATGGGTAGTGAGCCTGGTCCTCTTTGCCCTGACCGGGTTGGCCTGTGCCGGCACCTGGCCGCTGATCATAGGCATGACGGCATCTCGATTTCCAGGGTATTCCGGCACGGTGTTGGGCATCACGATTGCGGTGGGGGCGATGGGGTGCGCAATGGCGCCAACGGTGATGAACGCGCTCTTCGATCACATTACCGCATCTGCCGTCTTTCCTGCTGTGTCCTTGTCGCTCGTAGTCTCGCTGGTCCTTATCTTTCTGCTGGCTTATTGTGATTCGGGCAGGATGGCCAAGTAAGGCGAACAATTTTCACGCCACCGTTGGACCTCTTGCTCAGGCCTGTGCTGATCCGCCTCCATTACTCCACGGTGAAATGGCGTCCATTATCGTGAGCTTTTCTTCCTTCGAAAGGACCCCGGCGGCCAGAAAACTGCCGAGAAGGACTGACACGAAAAGTCCGAATGCCGCCACAGCGCCTATGAGATCGACGGACAAAAAATAGACGCCGGCGGCGACTCCGCACAACGCGCAAGGCCGCAGTCGCGCACGTCGAACGTTGAGACTCCCTGCCCTGGAAAGACCTCCGGAGCTTGTCGCGCTGGGACGTCATTCATGACCTACGAAATGTTTTGCCATATGGAACATCACGTGTTTCCCCGGGTTCCAACGCGGAAACTTCCGGTGCTCGCGCAGTGCCTGGACAAGGTATCGGTTGAGGTCTCCAGCAGGAAAGTGTTTTGATCGACTAGCCCGCCTCGTCCGCAAACCCGACCCGAAGCGACACCGGCGGCTTTTCATGCTTTTGCTGAAAGTGGATGAAAAGCTCCGCCATAATCCCAAGGGAGAAAAT
>CAUZEO010000314.1:0-6315 GCA_963578625.1 Kiritimatiellia bacterium
TTTCGGCTATAACTATGGCCCGCATTACGAATCGGGCGGTGCCCGCAATCCCCGCTCCTACCGAAAAGCCTGCGCCAACGACGGCATGATCCTCTGGGAAGGCTCCACCTTTGACGACGCCTACTCCGACCTGCGGGTCGGCGCTTTGAAGTTGAGGGAGAATGCGCTGCGAGTGCACCAGAACGGAGGTGTTCACTACGGACAGGCATACATGATCCATACCGATCTGTTTTCGTCGAACGAGTTTGCCTTGCGCTATTTCTTCATCGCCAACTTCGCCGCCACCAGCCACATCTATGCGGGAGTCTATCCGAATCACCAGTTCTATCAACCCATCCAGGGCCTCTACTTCCGTTTCGCCCTCCGTTACGGAGAAATCCTGTTTGACCGTGGACTCCAACCGGTTCTCAACTCCGGTGACTACCTGTCCGTCACCGCGAGTGGGAAGGTGAGCGACGACCTCTGGTGGAAACCCTACATGTATAAACGGCAACTCGACGGCCGCTACCAGCTCATCACCCACCTGGTGAACATGCCGGCCTCCGGCGTAAACAAGAAGAACTCCACCCCGGACAAACAGCCGCCGCCGATCGAGAACGTGAGAATCAGCCTGAAGAATAAACCCCTGCAATCGTATCTCCTGGATCCCGAAGCCGCGGAGTGGCAGCGGGAATTCGGCGACGCGCGGAAAATTTCCATTCCCAGCCTGAAGGCGTGGAAGATCCTGGTGCAGGAGTTCGATGGAAACGCCGACCACATCACCGTGGAACGGATCCCGGAAGGAGATTTTGCGGACCAGGACAAGCTGTCGGACCCCAAAAACAGCAGGATTGTGATCCCCATCAATTACTTCATCACCGGCGCCGGGGCAGGGCAGTACTACTCCACCGACATAGCCGGCACGCAACTGGTGGACGATCCGGCGGCCGAGTTCGGCTTCTCCCTCCGCTGCAGCGCCGCAACCATCCATGAGCCGACCGGGGTAGTCAACGGTCCGAACCACTCCATGCCCATTTCCGCCCCGGGCCGGATTCGTGCCGGCTTTCGCCTGAAGGTGGCGGACAATACCAGTGCGGAAATCGTCTGCCGGGTCGAGGGAAGGTTCGGGCAGCGCGAGATCAAGGCAAATGAATTCAGACTTCCGGGTGTCTTCCAGGAATTTGCCTACGACTACACGATGCAGGAAGACGTCGCCAACCGGCTCAATCTTGATTACTACGGAGGCACGGATCTCTGGATCGACCGAATCGCCCTCCAACAATTGGCGCCGGCGATCGACCACGAATTCTTCGATGCCCGGAGTCTGCAGGTCGAGGACCTGCCCGCGCGAGAGGGTCCTACCCGTCGCGCTCACCTGGTTCGCGGTCTCTGGCACGATTTTTTCGGCCTGGACGATGCATTGGCGCGCGCGGACATCGAGATCACCGAGTCATGGGAAAAGCTCTCCACCAACAACGACTCCATTCCGGTGGGATTGCCCGTGACCGCAGAGGAGTTCGCCGGCTACGACTTCGTCGCGTTGCTCAATGTCGGCGCGGCCTCGCTCATGCCGGTGCGGCGAAAGCACATCCGGGAATACGTGATGCGCGGCGGAACTCTATTCGTCGGCGGCGGCGCGCGCGCGTTCGGTCACGGCGGATACGCGAATACCTTCCTGGAGGAGATTCTTCCGGTCACGATGAGGAAGTTCGACCTTACCGCCGCCACGGGTGACGATCAACTCATCACAAAGGGCGAGGAGGACAGACTCACCGCGGGTCTCCTCACCGAAGATCCGCCCCGGGTCGCCTTCTATCACGACGTGGAGGCGAAACCAGATGGAAAAGTTCTGCTCAAAGCCGGCTCGGCTCCAATTCTTACGGTAGCCAATGTGGGCCGCGGAAAGGTCTACGCCATGACCGGCTCGCCCATGGGCGAGATAGACTTGGGCGCCGCCTGGTGGGACTGTGACGATTGGTGGCAGATCGTCGACCGCATCCTGGCCGATGCCAGTCCGAATCAACCAACGGTGCCGCTACGTGACGCCGACCCCGGATTTGCATTGCGGGCACGGATCGCGGGTACGGAAGGACTCACCATGATCGATCAGAATGGCGACAGGGTCGAACCGTTAATGAGTGAGGGGGTGACCACCGGTCCGAGCGGCATCGATTTCGGCTACACGGAACCCGGAACCGCGCCGATCAAGCTCCGCTATCCGGCGGGGTTGATCAAGCCCCACGGCTCCATTTCGTTCAAAATTACTCCTGGTTTTGAATCAACGATTTCGGGAATCACTCGATCCGTGAACCTGTTTTCCACCAAGGCGGCCGACGGAACTTATTTTCAAATCTATCTCTTCGTATATCCCATGCCCCCCCAGGACGTTTCCATCGCCATGGCCTGTTACGTTCGGAGCAAGGACGATGGCACGGATGATTTTGCTGATCACTTTGCACGCTACGGTATTCTGCACATTCAACGCGGTGGCCTGCGCATGCTCCACTACACGACCTGGAAGAAAGGGGAAGAGCGAGAAGTAAAAGTGCGGTGGTCTCCGACCCAGATGGTTTTGTGGGACAACGGCGAACGCATGGCCTCCGGTGACTTCGTCCCCCGCATGAATCTCAACTCTCTCACCGGGCCACTCTACATAGGCTCCAACGAAGGCGGAAGCGCTGCGCGGGTGAAGATGCGGGACATTGAGATTCGGGGGAGGGAGTAGGGGGGAGTGTGTAGTGTTAATCAATCACGCGGAACTAATCCTGCGACATTGGATATTGAGCATTCGATATTCAGCATTTCCGATGCCGTGCCGGTTCATCCGGATGGCAGAAATCTCAAAATGTCCAATGTCGAATACTCAATATCGAATTTCCAAGTTTTGGGAGAGCACCGATGAATGCCATTAAACCAATCCTGCTATTATCGCTCGTCGTATCCATCCCCGCAAACGCTCAACGAGGCTGGTTCCCCGAGCCGGAGACGGCGAAAAAGGAACTGAGTGTTTACTGGACCGACTCGCCACCGAAGATCGATGGAGATCTTTCCGATGAGGTTTGGAAACGATTGCCGCGCGTTGCCGGCTTCCTGGACATAACGTTCAGGCACGACAATGTACCGGATCAAACACTGATCACTGTCGCCTACGATAAGGAGAATATTTACATCGCCCTCGACGCCCGCGACCGGTTCGCCGAGACCATCCAGGGCAACGAGACGCGGCGGGACGAGCACTTGTGGGGAGCCGGCGACGATGTGTTGGAGATTTTCTTCGATCCCGACATGACCGGGGACCGGCTCATCCAGATCGCGTTCAATCCGATGGCGACTCAATGGGATTATCGGAAGGATGAATCCGAAGGGATTGCATTGACCGGATGGGATGGGAATTGGCTGGTGGGCACGAAAAAGAACAACAATGGATGGTCAGCGGAAGTTGTATTTCCTTTTACCGATTTGCCTTGGGACGAGCCCAAGCCCGGGAATAAACTGCGGGCCAACATTGCCCGCACCAGCCGGAACCGAAGATCAGAGGTGAATTCGAGCTGGTCGATCATTACCCACGCATTTGCAAATTTCGGCCAATATGGTTTCTGGAAATTCGATCCGCCGGACCTCGATGTGTCGCGGGAGGACGAGGTCGAAATCAATCAGGAGTTCTTCGACACGGAAATCCCCGCGCTGAAATCGCTGGCCCAGGGCGGACGCCTCGAGGCAAAGATGGCCAAAAACCTTCAGCCAACTACCGGTTCGAGACTCGACCAAGCCGCCCGGCAGGCAGAGGAGCTTTCCTCCAGGCTTCTACAACAGTCCGCAAGCACCATGGATCTTGACACCCTATTGGAGGCGCGGTTGACGGGCCATGCCCTGACATTGTTACTCAAAACATTGTCCACTGAGCTTTCTATCGCCGGCATCGCGGGTCCTCTCGATGGGCTGGCAGAGAGTAAACCCGGAATACGCCAGTCGGGGAACTATTGGATCCTCGCCGGGACCCGCGGAATTTACGCGATGTCCGGTGAAAGTGGCGCCGTGGCCGGGGTGTGGGATCGGAAAACCCGCTCCCGGGTCATCGCCGCCGCCTATGATCGATACCAGTGGGAAACCATGGATGAAAAAGTGCTCAGCGATGAGCGATTCGATCGAATTAAAAAAGCGACACATTGTCCCGGCAACCTGACCCTTGAGTGCTTCAACCCGCTCATCCCGGGGCTCGTCATCCGCAAAGAGTATCGCCTGCTGGACGAAGGCCGATTGCTCTCCAAGCGAATACACGTGTCGCAGCCAACCTCCGGACGCACGCTACTGGGGGTATTCACCGACACCGTGTTCGATCCCTCCTTTCGAGCATCTTCCCGCTACAACCGGGTGATGCCCTCCGGGTCTGCGGGAGGTTCGGATGAAAGGCCCACGATCGACGCCGGCGAGATCACGAAGGATCTTATCCAGCGCGGAGGGAGCAACAAGGCATGCGGGTGGGCCCAGTTTGTAATGGCCAATAAGAAAACCAATACGGGCATCGGCCAATATCTTTACAAGATCGACGGACAGTATGTTTGGACGCCGTATGCCATGCCCAGCTCGTACTGGAACGAACGTGGATGGCAGATTTCTTTTCTTGGAACCTTTCTCGACGAAGAGCCGTTCAGTTGCGAGATGCGATATCACTTGTTCGACGGCGACCAGGTGGACTTCTATCGCGAGTACCTTGCCCTCCCCGAGGTGGTAGCGGAACGTAACATCCTTCCGATCTCCCAGCGAACAGCCGGAATGCTTGGGGGCAGCTTTGGCGAATCGGTATCCGGGGCGCAACATCCCGGCTTTCCCGCCAACAAGCCGCGCTCGGCCGCCGCTCACTCCCTGCTTCGATCTGATGAGATCAACCTCGTGTGGGGTATTCCGCGGCACAACTGGAGCGGCGATTACCCGGTCACGGATGATGAAGAGCTGATTTGGATCAACGAAAGGCATGCGACCCTGATCGAACGTTCATCCGCGGGTGCGGCACATCGCGATGCAGAGATCATGAGCGACCGATTCCCCCGGAATCTCCTGAGCTCGTACAGCGTGCACACCAGCTTGAACAAGGACAGCGAGGCTTATCGTCACAACCCGAACTTTGCTCTGCAGAACAAGAACGGATCGCTGGCGCCTTCCACTCATTTCGGCACCCGGGAAGTCGACACGGACATGTCCCCCGCCTGGGTGAAGTACGCAGTGAGCCGCTACCGGGAAACGATGGAGTATTACAGCATGGGCTGGCTGTACTTTGACTTCTTCGGCGGATTCTCTGGGCCGGACTGGCACGACGGCCGGGTCGTCCAGAGTACGGACTATATGCATTTCGACCGGGAGATTCGCAAGGTGGTTGCGGAGCGGGACGCGATTCTTTTCGCCAACGGATTTCCCGGACAGCTCTACATCGACATCACTTTTATCGAGGCGATTGCCCGGGACAAGTCCATGTTCGAAAAAGAACAGGACTGGTGGCGCTGGCACCATGAGCGCATGATGTACTACAAACTTTTTGAACGCGATAACATGATCAGCATGCCGCTGATATGGGTCAACTACAAGGCCGGTAACCGGAAGAGCGATGATTACGGATACGACGACAACAACAAGCAGTTCACCAACCTGATCCTGGCGCTCGGGTTCCGCGCGCATTCCTGCTACTATGAATATGCGCAGGAGTTGACGCGAGACGACGGGACCGTCGATATGGCGCGAATCTACAATTATGAGATCCCTTATCACCGCGCGGCGATGGAGATGCACAATACCCGTCTCGCGAACGTAGGGCTTGAGCCCCGGTATTGGACAAGCGCGGATTCCCTGGAAGAGTGCTACGTGCTCCAAAAGGGTCCGGCCTGCTTCTTTACTTCGCTGAATCATCACGAGCAACCAAAAGACATCACCAGTTCCGCGGAAATCGAAAAACTTGGTTTCGAGCGGGGCAGGCGGCTATTCCGCTGGGACTATACGCGACGCAACGACGATGAAATCCCTCGTCTCATCGGGCCGGAAACACCCGGTTGGGACCGCCTCTTCACCGAGACTCGGTGCACGACGGAGGTTATCGGTGACGAGCCGCGTTTGCACGTAACTTTTCCCAATGCCGCAGTGGACTACACCTACGTCGCAACATTCACGCAGGTTCCCGGTGTCCTTGTTTCCAAGGAAGGAATCCAGTGCCAGTTCCGCCTGCCCCAGACCCTCCGCTGCCGCATCGATGGTCAAGCGGATGAGCAGTTGCGGCGCGTATCCCTCACGGTTGATGCCGTCACCGAGGTCTCCGCTGCCGCCTGGTGGCCGGAGGCCTGGGGAGAGCCT
>CAUZEO010000315.1:0-6282 GCA_963578625.1 Kiritimatiellia bacterium
TCTTAATCGCAGGAAAAAATGGGAACTTCGAGTTGGCGGAAGCTACGTCGAGGAGCTATGCGCGGTTCCGCCCTGGAACTATACGGACTACGATTCGCGCGTTCCGGGCGCTGCCTCGTTCGGCCAGGCGTACTATTGCGTGGGCGAGGTCCTTCGCAATAACTCGAAAATGGTTGGCGGGCCTGTCATCGGCAGGGGAGGATGCGAAGCACTGTACGCCGGTTTGATGGACGGCTATTTGCCGCGGGATTCCACAGAACCTTATTTGCCGGTGTTTTGCCTGACCCGCCTCCAATCGCTCTGTTGTCGAATTGGCGCCGGCGACTTCCATCCCACCAACCCCGTTTCGAATGATGCACTTGACCGGTACCTTGCAGCACAAATTGTGTATGGCAGTAGCGGGAGGATTCGGCCTGCCGTCATGACCGACCGGCAAATTTTTCGGGCCGGTGCCATAGCGGAATTCATGCAGCCCATCTACACCCTGAAGGCTCCTGGCCGTATCGCCTATTGGGATGGGATCAATTACGTAAGCACATCGGAGGCAATCACGGCGGGTTCCCTTAATCGCTCACAGCTCTACATGATTTTTGATGATTCGTTCGAAGTTTGGGTGAATGGAAATGAGTCTCTGTCCTGGGATGTGAGAGTAGGGTCTGACCTCTGGACCCTGCCTCCTTACGGATGGGTTGCCGTAGGCCCCGATTCGCTCTGCGTGTCGGCCATGGTCGAGGAGCGACGTATGGACTTCATGGAAAATCCCCGATTTACCTGGATCGACGGGCGGAACGGCGAAGGAAAGTTTCGCGGCATCGCTTGTTCGCGAGGGGCGCTTCGGATACAGCGGCGGGAGCTGGATAAAGGCGAACAGCTTGATCTCATGCACGTGGGTCAGGCGGAAACGATTGGAATTCCCGTCGAACGAGGCTTGTCGGAAGATTCCGTGTTCGTATCCCGAATAGGCATCGCGGACGAAGACGAAACCGTCCGCTACAACCTGGAAGACCGAACCCTTTCAATTGATGTCCCCAAAAACATTTCCAGATTCCAAGTCCTGATTCACAAACCGTAACGTGGCACGGGTATCCGACCCGTGTAGCGGAGCCCCAAGCACGCAACCACGGTGTAGCACGGATATCCCGTGGTGCACGGCGCCCACCGGGATGTCGAATTTTCAATATCGAATGTCGAAGTGAAGAAAGACATTCGTATTCAAGGCGCATAATCCCCGTGCCACGCAAACCGCGTCTCCACATCAGGATCCTCTCGTTTTGACGGATAAATCCTGTTACCTTGCTGAGGAGTGGGGATACTATCGATATCCCATGGCTGTAGAGTATGCGCAAATTCAGCACCGAAACTTCCTTGATCGCAATACCCGGCCCCCACGATCCTTTCTTCGAGCGAGTCGTAGGGGAGGGGTTGGAGGCGGTAGGTCCGGTCATGCAGTGGGTGCGGGAGCGGCGACCTCCTCAAGTGATCCTGGTTGGTGAGATCGGGGACGAGGTGAGACTGAACAATCTGAAGGAGAGGATCGGTGACGAACTCTCTTCGTCCAGCGTTTCGGCGATCTCGATAAGCTCATCCACTGGGGAATCCAGGACGGGATGCGACGGAACAATGCTTACGGCTCTTCGGTCCAGTTTTCCCGATCAGGAGATTTCCGCCGGGCAGAAAGTTTCGATCGTTATCGGCAGCACGAATGTGGCCTTGGTCTTGAATATCATCCGCGCATGTGAGGATCTGGAGCTCTCCATTGAAAGCGTTTCGCCGGCGGCCGGATCTGCACTCCGATCGGGCGTGGCGCGAGCCACCGGCTCCGCGTCGCGGCACCCCGCCAATTTCGGTTCCATGCTTCGTGAGCCGCGGAGTTCATACGGAGATACCTCCTCCGGCTCTGCCGGCGGGACATCAACGATGGCGCCGGAAGAAGCCGTCCGGAAGGTCTGCGAGCGATTAGGTATTGTAGGTACTTCCTGTGCATTGCGTGAAACCATCGGCCGGGCGTTCGCGGTCGCGCAGCACGCGGTTCCTGTACTGGTTGAAGGAGAGACGGGTACCGGCAAGAGTATGTTTGCGAGACTGATTCATGAGCTGAGCCCGTACGTTGCCGGCCCTCTCGTATCGGTAAACTGCGCCGCTATTCCGGAGACCTTGGTTGAGAGTCATTTATTCGGGCACCAGAAGGGAGCGTTCACCGGTGCGAATGCGGATTCGCCCGGAAAATTCGAACTTGCCGACGGCGGAACCTTGTTCCTCGACGAAATCGGCGAGTTGCCGCTGACTCTCCAACCCAAACTTCTGACCGTACTCGACAATGGCATCGTCGAGCGCGTAGGTGCGTCAACGGGTCGTCAGGTGAGCGTTCGAATCATTGCGGCGACGAATCGAGACATGAAACAGGAGCTGGCGGAAGGGCGGTTTCGCGAGGATCTCTTTTACCGAATCTCCTATGCATTGATTCGGTTGCCGCCCCTGCGAGAACGGCGCACCGATATTCCTGAATTGGCCGAACAGATTTTGACCAGGCTGAACATGTCGCTTCGATCCCCGCGACGGCTCAATACGGAGGCAATAGAACGTCTTCAGTCCCTGCCCTGGCAAGGGAATGTGCGGGATCTGGAGCACGTAATCGGACGCTCCGTCATGCTCTCGCCGAACGCGGTGCTCGGCGCCGACGACCTTGTGATACTTCAAAGGGATCCCGGCGGACTCGACTGGTGGTCGGCACTGCCCGAATTATACGAAGGTTTCTCCATTGAGGACTTCCTCACTGGAACAAGAAAACAGCTGGTCCTGCGCGCGTTGGAGCAGAGCGGAGGAAACCAGTCAGCCGCCGCAAGACTACTGGGAATCACCCCGCAAGCAGTCTCGAAATTCGTAAAATCCCAAGGCAGCTAGCCCCCACCGGCTTATCCCAGATCTTCCCGCGGAAGCGAGAGGGAAAAACGAGTCCCGTGCTCAGAGGTTTGGAATGAAATTCTTCCCCCGTGATCCCGCGCCACTCCACGGACAATAGCCAGGCCGAGTCCTGTTCCCTTGTCGCGGTCCTTGGTCGTGAAGAAAGACTCGAACACAGAATTCTGGATCTCCGCTGGAATTCCCTTGCCGGTGTCCCCAATAAGGAATTGCCAATAACCTTTACCCTCGTATATCTCTTCATCCACCGACAACGTCAGTTCTCGCCGGGGCTCACCATCCATGGCATCCACTGCATTACTGATGAGATTGGCGAAAATCTGCTCAATATGATTCCTCGAGCCGCGCGTAAAGTGCTTTCCAGTCTCCACTGAATTGTAAACATGAACGTTCACCTTCTGAATCCGGCTCTTGGTTAAGAAGAGTGCCTCCCCGATGCTGTGCCCCAAGTCGATGAATTCATTGCTGTCGGCAACACGCCGGGAAAAATTATTAAGGTACTTTACCAGCCTGGAGATGGCCTGAATGGCGTGAGCCATGTCGCCTTTCGTTTCATTCAGTTCGCCGACCGGTTCCTCGGCCGTTCTGCCGTCCGTCTTCAGTTTATTGACCTGCTTTTCCATGTTGGAGAGACAGAGTTGCAGGACGCTCAGCGGGTTGCTGATGTCATGCACGATGCCGGAAGCCAGTTCGCCGATCGCGGCAAGCCGCCCGGCGTGAAGGAGGCTCTGCTGCAATTCCTTGAGTTTTCGGATATCGCGAAGAATGGAAAAGGTGCGAATGAACTTTCCATCGTCATCATAAATGCTAAAGGAACGCACTTCCACCGGGATGGTTTCACCCAGGGCTGTCTTCAACATGCTTTCAACGGCAGTTTCGCCCGTCTCTTTCAAATTTTCGAATCCCTCCTCAAGCGCTTCCAGCACTTCGTCCGCATAGAGTTCCCTGACATTCATCGTCAGGAGCTTCTTGAGGGGATATCCAAATAGTTCCTCCGCCATGTTGTTTGCAAATACGATGTTTCCGCCTCCGTCGACCGAGTGAATGATATCGGGGAAGTGATCGATAATCGTTTGGAAAATGTCCGCGTTGCGGATTTCCCGGTTATCAATTCGCATCAAACTCATGATCAAAATCAGCGGCGGCTCAATTCAGGGTGGCGGTTTCAAACTGAACGGTAGAGGGGTTGAATCGGAAGGCCAATCCGTCCTTCGCAAGGGATGTCAACGCGAATTCCTCCCTGGTTTGGCGCAGGATGTCGTCCAGATCCTCATCGCTGTGTTCAGGGTCATGATGGGTTAATACGAGTTTTCCGACGTCCGCATTGTTCGCAATATGGGCGGCGTCCACCCAGGTGCCGTGTCCCCATCCTTTGCGTGTTTCGTATTCCGCGGGCGTGTATTGCGCGTCCTGAACCAGGAGGTCCGCCCCCTTGGTGAATTCAATAAACGAATCGACATTTTCGGGGGAGGGCTCGTGATCTGTCGCGATGGTAATCGAGCCGCCGGGCATTCGAAGCTGGTAGGACAAACAAAGCTGGGTGTGCGGGATGGCATGCCAGTGAATCGTGACGTCTTCCAGTGCCATCTGTCCGCCATGCGAATCGATCTCGTGGTACTGGATGTCGGCTGCCATCGATGCCAGAGGGACCGGCCACAAGCGCGGGCTGAACAGCTCCGAAAGAATTTTCTGCGGGGTATCGCCCGGCCTGGGCGAAGCGCCGCAGATGTCGAGCGCGGAGTCCGCTTCATAGAGCATCTTCAGGCCCATGAGGCCAAGAAGATGATCAAGATGAAAGTGAGTGAAGAACAGGCTCACTTTCTTCTTGGTGGCCGTTTCGGCGATGACCTTGTTAACTTCTGAGATCCCGCTGCCTGCGTCGAAAATGAGGAGCGATCGATCGGTTTCCAGGGAAAAACAGGTGGTGTGCCCGCCATACTTCGTAACGGACGGGCCGAAAACCGGGTGGCTGCCCCGTGCCCCGTGAATTCTGAACAATGTCTCGCTCATTCAAGGGTTCTCAAAAGCCAAAAACATACCATATTTGCACTCCTGCAAAAGTTAAATCCACCGGTCCCAAAACAAGATCGAGGACGCCAGGATTTTTCCCGCTCAAATCGGCCCTGGCTCGATCCGGTTCGAATTCAACGGGACGCGCAGACGTTGAATCTCTTCGATGGGTGAAATCAGGTTGCTGAGGGTCCTGTCGACTTTGTAGGCGACATATTCACAGCCAGATCTGATGAACTTGACGGTTGCGTAGCCCCAGTGCTGGCTATAAAAAATTGAATGAGGGCTACGAAGTTCCGCATACGCGCTGAATGGATGGATTGCATAATGTATTCCCGCTCAGAAAAAAAATATCGCAGGCGGCTGCATTTACGATGATCTGTTCAGCTCCCGGATTTCCAATCGTCAGCTCGCCGAGAAAGACTTGGTTGTCCCACGATTTCCACCGCGCGTTCGACGCGGATACCGACGAAACAAGCCAGTCAAGTTGTGGGTCGTCCAGCATCGTCTGATCCGGCGCGTGGCGCTGATCGCAATCGCGCGTAGAGCGTAACGTTCTCCGAAAACGCCGGCTCCCGAGGGATGTCCGGAGCGGTAGGTTCGTTGGTCCGTGCGAAACAACTCCACCAGTTCGCCGAAACGAAACCTCCTGTAGATTTGCAGTGCTTCGAAAGGGTGTGTTGTCGAACCGTCGAACGCCAGTCTGGTCGGGACGTACTCGGACCATGCTTGCTGGAAATTCAGTTTCAACTCATGCAAGCGGTCCGGATCGTTGCCGAAATCCGGATCGATCTGAAACGGGTGATCCGGTGCCTCGCGGATGTCTCGGTCGTAATCCCAGGGGGCATCGTTCGCGGTTTCATGATCATTCCACGTGTGAAATTCCATGGCCGGCTGCAACGATGTGTCCGTCCCATTTCTTCGATAGAGTGTTCGAAAGTGTTCGATGCCGAGTGCGACAAGGACAACGCCACAGGGGGTAGGGTCACCGGACGTCACCGACAACCGACAAACGCCGGCAGGCGGGCGGAACAGGTTGAACTCGAAGGGGTTTTCTCCGACAGGCTGAGCGAGTACGGCAGAGCTGGTATACAGCACATACGGCGTGGCCCTGCTTTCGGCAAGAATTCCTGTCGACAAACCGTTTCACGCCACAAATCTACCAGAACTGACCCGACTGCCTACACCGGCAAGGCGCATCAAAAATAGCATGAGATTTTAGTTGCCTGGATTTTGATTCCGAGTATCTTACGCCGTAAATCGAAATCCGATTGCGGGGTGGAGCAGTCTGGTAGCTCGTCAGGCTCATAACCTGAAGGTCTCGGGTTCAAATCCCGACCCCGCTACCAATTT
>CAUZEO010000316.1:0-6262 GCA_963578625.1 Kiritimatiellia bacterium
CTCGACGGCAGCGGCATCCTCGTCACGGAAAAGAAGGCCGAGCCGATCGCAGAGATGATGGGCAAACTGTTGCATGACGACGGGTTGCGCGAAGCAGTCATTCGCGGCCAACGGGGTCGCCTGGACCGGTACCGGTCCCGCGACCTGCCGAAAGAACTTTGCGCGCACCTTTCGCCGATGCTTGGGGTCTAAACGAACTTGTTGTAAATCCGTAAAGTAGCGGAAGTCGCCGAGACTTCCGGTCGGCGACTTCGGGGCGCGAAGCAATGGGGACTTGTTCGACCGCGGATGGGTTCGATTCGTAGATCCGCTTGTGATTTCGAATCCCGGCGAGTCGGAACGGACTGGAACTGATTTGCTCGGTCTGGTGATCGGTGCCGTCGGTAGGAAGGCGTTGGCCGTAATACCTCTTGTATTGTTCATAGGTCAATTCCTGCCGCTGTTCCAGCATGGCATGATGGCGTTCGCCCTGCAGGTACCGCTGGTATTCTCCGCAAACAACACCACTGAAAAAGGAGGCCATGCACCCGGACCCGTAGCTGAACAGGCCGATACGGCGGCCGGTAAGATTCCGGGCGGAATTCTCCAGCAGCGAGGCCAGACCCACATAAAGGGACGCGGTGTAGCTGTTTCCGGTCAGCCGGTTGTAGTGCAGTGAATCGATGTGACGGGCCATCGTGGATTCCTCGTCGGCACCGGAGTATCCGCCAAGGCGCGCGAGAACCCGGTTGGCCTTGCCCGCCATTTTTGTGAAGGGCAAATGAAAGCAGAAGTAGTCACAGTCATTGTATCCGCGGCCTGACTCCCGTCGGTACTCGCTCCACGACTCTTCCAGTGCCTTCATGTACACTTGGATCGAAAATTTTCCGTCCACCAGCGCTTCATCAAGATAGTTCGGACGCCAGAAATCCATGACGTCCTCGGTGTACGAGCCACTCTCGGGATCAAACACGATGAGCCGCGGCGTGGCGGAGATCACCATGGCAATCGCACCGGCGCCCTGGGTGGGCTCACCAGGGGTGTTCAGGCCATAGCGCGCTTCGTCGGAAGCTACGATCAAAACGCGTTTCCGCGGGTTCTGCGCCACCAGGGCGAGCGCCATTTGGAGCGCGGCAGTGCTGCCGCAGCAGGCCTGTTTAATCTCGAAAGACCGGCAATTCGAGGGCAGGCCCAGCAATTGATGGACATAGATTGCCGCGGCCTTGGATTGGTCAATGCCCGACTCGGTGGCGAACATCAGCGTGTCAATCGTTGCGGTATCGATCCCCTTGACCGCATGCCGGGCTGCCGCGGCGCCCATGGTGACGATATCTTCGTCGGGCGGGAGCACAGCCATCCGCTCCTGCCCGATACCGTACAGGTACTTATTCGCCGGCACGTTCCTCACCGCAGCCAGCGTTCTCAGATCCAGAAATTTTTCCGGTGTATAGAACGCCAATGATTCAATGCCAATCATTACGCGCACATCCTTTCGCCTTCGCCGGTGCATCCTTGCTTCTCCAGCGTTCGATTAGGATTGGTTATCGCCCTACGCGGCGCCAAAGTCAAAACTGATCTTATGCGAATTCCTGGCATTATTTCCTCTTCACTTCAGTCCAACCAAACGCTGACTACTTTCAAACATGTTCCCAATTCCCGCCCGCCAACGCATCCGAGCCGGTCGTTTTGGCAACGCGCACATCGTAGCGGTCGAGGGTTTTTCCCGCCATTTCCCCGATCAGGAGACACTGGATCCCGAAGGGGAGATATCCTATGTACCCCAGCACCGGCATCTCGAATACTTTGGCCCCATGGACGAATGGGATGGAGTAAATCCACCGGGCCAGGCTGTAGGTATTCCAAAGCTCCCAGAAGAATCCGCAGATCAGCGCCGCCACTGCAGCAGTGATCAGGCCGGTCCACCGGCCCCCGCCAATCTGGTCGATCAAGGTCCGAGATCCAAATACGGACTGGACCCCAAGCACGACGAGCATCGGTGAGACCCAAACCAGCGGAAAGAGATAGTCCGGCCAGATTCCGATACACATCAACCCTGCCCCCGACAACATCAGAAGCAACACACCCGTGAGCCGTGAAGCCCTCACCCTACCCCCGGGCCCCCGCCCAAACGCGCGGTCGAATGATGGGAAACTCTGCAACCACGCCTGCGTTGAAAGCACTGCCGGCAACACCGTGGAAAATGGAATCGTTGCAAAGAGGACATACTGGGCAGCCGACATTTCCGATACCCCTCCCACGTAGTACCAGTTCGCCACGAATCGGTTCAGGTATTCAAAGAACCACCAGAACCCGGCACTCAGCGGAAATAACAACAGGAAGTAGCGAGTCCTGGCCGTCATCAGGCACCGGCCCGTCCGGCGGAATGTCATTCCGTTGATCACGAAAATGTACGCCACCCATAGCGGCGTGAAGGTGTGCAACTGAATGGACGAGAGCCACTCGAACCGGGTCCATGCGACCCCCCACGCCGCGATGCCTCCTGCCAGTCCCACCCACCCGAACCAGGGGAACCGGGCCACCGGCGCAATGACCTCCGCTCGCCGTGCCGCCCTGATCAGCGGAAGGCCGATAGCCGTACCTACCAGAATCCCAATCGCGCCGAGCGCCACGAATGCGGGTAGCGAGAAAGCGGCGTGTGACGTGATGATTGTGAGCGGCGGAAACTTCAGATAGGGCGCGATGCTGCCGCCGGAGAGCACAATCCCGACCAGGGGAAGACCCACCAGCATTACGATCAACACCGCAATGCCAGAAATGGCTGAATTGGATCTATTCGTCTCGGTCGACATGCGAAAGTTCTTTGTGGCGTAAAGCCTTGCCTTGAAAAATAAGGACGCAATGTGGCGTCCCCGCGCGAAATCCGGACTCCCGTTACAACTGCTCGGTCAGCCCTCCCAGGAAATTAAAGTTGGGCGAATCCGCTGCCATCGCCTCGGCGGCGCGCTGCAGGGCCGCTTCCAGGGCGCCCAGGTATTCGACGAAACTTTCCCGACCTGCATCCGTCAGAAAAACCGTCGTTCGAGGTCTTGCGCCAACGAAACGTTTGTTGATTTCAACTGCCCCGGCTTCTTCCAGCGTTTTCAAATGCCGGCTGAGGTTGCCGTCCGTCAAATCGCATTGCTCCTTCAACTCGTTGAAGGACAAGCCTTCCGTCGCACCACCAAGCGCGGACATGATCGATAACCGGCTCGGCTCGTGAAAGACTCGCGGCAACGCAGAGTAAGGGTTCTCACGCAACGGTTCGTTCATTTCTTTCAACTCCTTCCCGCGCATTGGTGTGGACGTTGCGAGTGCCGTCATAATGCAGCACCACTCCGCCCACGACTTCTCCAGCGCAAAATATGATGCCCATCGGCCATGGATTCTGAAAATTCATCTCGGGAGCGAGCAGGCATATCGCTCCGGCTGCGATATAGAAAGCCCCGACCCACCAGATCGCTCGAGGCAGCACCATTCGCGACGCCATGTTCGTCAAACCGAACAGGCACATCCAAATTCCGAACAAGTATTCGTACTGGCGGTTGAGAATCATCGCCGCGGTCAATAATCCGCCCACCGCGATCGGGGCAATCACATCGAGCGTAGGTTTCAGGACGCGAACGTCGCGCCGGGTTACCGGGTCCTTCCAGAACCACCAGATCACCGCGCCGGCATTCAGCACGAACGCCACGATAAATACGATGCCCCACCCGATGACATGCCAACGATTCGACTCCGGAACAGCGGGGGACGCCATGACGGCCGCCGCCACCAGTGCGAAAAACCCCATGGTAATCCGAATTCGGCCGGAGTAGCCCTTGAACCGCCGCCGCTCCAGCACCGCTTGTTGCAGCTCGCGGACATGCGCAATTGTTTCCTGTATCCCTGGTACGCTCATCCCTATCGAAAATCCACGGTTTTTCATCATATATCAGCCATTCATAAACTTTGCAATGCAAAGGTGACGGAGATATGGACCCCCTTCGTGCTCTGTTTGTTCAACTGAGATTGGGACTAATTTGCTGCAGCCTCTCCTTCAGCGTCGTGATTCTCTTCCTTGTGTCCATCTGCTTGACCGCGATTCCGATTGCCTTCCGGGTCCCGACGAGAACGACAAGTCGGCGGCCGCGAGTGATTGCAGTGTAGAGAAGGTTTCTCTGCAGCATGATGTAGTGCTGGGTGTGCATGGGAATCACGACGCACGGATATTCGCTGCCCTGGCTTTTGTGGATCGTCGTGGCATATGAGAGCATCAGCTCGTCGAGCTCTTGAAAATCGTACTTCACGTCACGGCCATCGAACGTGATCATCATTTCTCGTTCCACTTCATCAATGGCGCGAATGCATCCGATGTCTCCGTTGAAGACATCCTTGTCATAGTCATTCTGAGTCTGCATGACTTTGTCGCCTTCCCGGAACACCATGCCGAACCGCTCGATCCCTTTTCCGCCCGGGTTCAGGGCGTTCTGCAGCCGTACGTTAAGATTACGCGCGCCGAGTTCCCCCCGCTGCATGGGGGACAGCACCTGGATGTCTTGCAATGAGTCCAGGTTGAAGCGCGCGGGAATCCGGTCCCGTACCAGTTCCACGATCCGGTCGGTTGCTTTGGCGGGATCATCCGCTTCGAACAAATAGAAATCGGAATCCTCTTCCCTGGTGGGGAAATACGGCATGGTGCCGATGTTCACCTCGTGTGCGCTCCGAATGATTGCGCTCTCGGCGGCCTGGCGGAAAACTTCATTCAGCCTGCACACCGGGACGGCTCCGGACAAGATGAGATCCCGTAGTACGCATCCGGGCCCCACGGAGGGCAACTGGTCGACATCTCCCACCACGATGAAAGCTGCTTGTGAAGGAATCGCCTGTACCAGCTGCCACGCGAGAAGCACGTCGATCATGGAAGCTTCGTCGACGACGAAGACGTCCCCTTTGAGCGGGTTGGCCCGGTTGTGCTTGAACGTTCCCTTGCGGGGATCAAACTGAAGAAGCCGGTGAATCGTGCGTGCATCGCGACCGGTGCTCTCCGATAACCGTTTTGCCGCTCGCCCGGTAGGTGCGCAGAGCACAGGTTCGAGCTTTTTGGCGGCGAGCACCAGCAGAATAGAATTTACCAGGGTTGTTTTGCCGACGCCAGGACCGCCGGTAATGACCATCACCTTGGAGCGGACCGCCTGCTCGATGGCTTTCCGCTGTGAACCGGCCAGCTGCAGAGCCACCTTTTTCTCTACCCAAGTCACCGCCTTGTTGATTTCGACCGGGGGACAGGGATGGGTCCCGCGGCACAGATATCCGATATCGCGAGCGAGTTCAGATTCCGCCCGGTCGAGCGAAGCCAGAAAAATCAGCGGCCCGCCGTCGGGGCCCTCCCGCAGCACCAACCGTCCCTGCTCGATCTGTGCGTCGATCGCGGATTCGACCAACAAAGAGGGAATCTCCAGAATTTCCACGGCGGACTCTACCAGGGACTCCCGAGGATACGCGCAGTGACCTTCGGATGTCAGCTCCTGCAGCACGTACTCCACCCCGGCCTGGGCCCGAAGATCGGACTCTTTGGAAATACCGACCCGCATGGCGATCTGGTCTGCCGTCTTAAAACCGATGCCCCGAATATCGGTGGCCAGGCAGTATGGATTACCCTGGACGGTCGGGATGGCTTCCTCGCCGTAGGTTTTGTAAATCCGGTACGCACGGCTGGTGGATACGCCGTGACTGAACAGGAAGGTCATGATCTCGCGCACCGACTTCTGCTCGTTCCAGGCCTCCTTGATTTTTTTGCGGCGCATCGGCCCGATCCCGTCGATACGCTCCAGGTGTGCCGACCGCTTTTCGATGATCTCAAAGATCTCTTTTCCGAAGGTCTCGACAAGCTTTGATGCGTAGACCGGTCCGATCCCCCTGATCATCCCGGATCCAAGATATTTCTCTATTCCCTCAAGGGTATCCGGCGCGGTAGCACGGAGATCGTCCGCCTTGAACTGGCGGCCGTGCTTGGGGTCCATGATCCAACGTCCACGCGCGTCGACCCACTCGCCGCTGGTAATGCCCGCCGCCGTACCGATCACGGTCACCAGATCGCGCAGACCCCGCGCCTTGACGCGCAGAACCGCGAACCCCGTTTCATCGGAGTGAAACGTGACGCGTTCCACCGTCCCGTTGACCCGGTCGTCTGAGATCTGGCTCATGCAAGCGACTTGTGGGTTCCGTCACAGAACGGCTTGGTGCCGGAGCGCTTGCAACGGCACCAGGCGATGGTCTGAGCTTCCGTAACGGTTATTTCCATGGG
>CAUZEO010000317.1:0-6259 GCA_963578625.1 Kiritimatiellia bacterium
TCTCTCCGGCGGGGATCCGGAGGATGAGTTCCTGCTCACGCGTCAACTCCAGGGGAAGGTCCAGGCCGATTTCGCGCGACAGCCCGCCGGACCAGGGACCGGCGGCGAGAACCGTGGCGCCCGCTTCGTACCGCATACCGCCCGCCTCAGCGCCAATGACACGATCGCCCGCAGTCAGGATTCGGTCCACGGGCCGACCCGTCAGTACCGAGACACCGTGCTCCGCGGCGTACCGCGCAAGTCCCCTGCACGTTGCGTTCGGGTCTGCACAGCCGCTATTGGCCTCGTACACCCCATACGCGATGCCATCCATGTTGATCCCCGGGGCATGCTCCGCGATGCGCTCGGGACCGATCAGGTCGGCATCTACGCCCAGCGACTGATTCATGGCGAGGTTCTCGCGCAGATTGGATTCCTGGTCGTGGGGCACGAGGAAGACCCAACCGGTCTTCGAGTAGACTGTTTCTCCCCCGACCTCGGACGACCAGTTCAGAAAAAGATCGCGGCTTCGCAATGCCAGTTGCACGGTGGCCGGGTTGGAGTAGTGCATCCGGATGATCGCTGCGGACTTTCCGGTGGAACCATCGCCGGGATTGCCCTTCTCCAGCAGGACAACATTCTCCGCGCCCCGGCGAGCCAGGGAATAGGCGAGACCGATTCCCAGGATCCCACCTCCGATTATGAGGACATCACACGTCTCGGTCATCGAACAGATTCATTCCCTTCATTGTTCACTTCGCACCATAGAACTCCCTGGCCCGCTCCGGGGAAACCAGGCCTTCCGCAACATCCCGGGCGAGTGCATCCCGGTCCCGTTCGCGGGGATCGCCCCACCCGCCACCACCGGGAGTCTCGATGCGCAGCTTTTCGCCCTTTTGAAGGTACGTCACAAACTTCGTAGGCAGCTGCTCCCGGGTTCCGTCGACACGAGTGACATAGCAATGCTGCCCCCGGGCGCGGTGCTCGGTGTCGACACCCCACGGGGTGAAGGTGCGGCGATCCGCGCCGACGCACACCGCCGTCCGGTCGGCGAGGCAGACCAGTTCCCGGACCACGCCGCAGCCGCCGCGCATGCGCCCCGGTCCTTCGCTGTCCGGGATCAGGCCGTAGGCGGTGACGTGCAACGGATAGGTCTTTTCGATGACTTCGACGGGGGTGTTGCGGGTGTTCGTCAAATGGGTGTGGATCCCGTCGCTTCCGTCGAGGTCGTGGTGGGCGCCCTGGCCGCCGGCATAGGTCTCGACATAGTTGAAGTAGTGCCCGGACGGTGCGATGCCGCCGACATTAATCAGGTTCATCTCCCCGCTGCATGCCGCGCATACCTGTTCGGGCACCGCCTGCAACAACGCACCCAGCAGCACATCGACCACGCGCTGATCGGTCAGGATATTCGCGTTGCCGATCGCCGCGGGGAAGCGGGCGTTCAGTACGGAGCCTTCACGGGCAACGACCGTGATCGGCCGGTACGCTCCGGCGCAGGTGGGCAGGGCTGGATCGATCACCGCTTTGACTGCGTAGTAGGTGCAGGCGCGGCAGGCCGAGATCCGGCAGTTGAGCGGCCCGAGGACCTGGTCGCCGCTCTCGCTGAAGTCCGCGGTCAATTCGCTGCCCCGCACGGTGACTCGGACCGCGATCCGGACCGGTTCGTCGCCGACCCCATCGTCATCGAGGAAATCTTCGTAGAAGTACTCGCCATCGGGCAACGACTCGATGCCTGCCCGCATGCAACGCTCGGCGTGGTCGAGGATGTGGGCCATGTAGGATTCGACGATTTTCGCGTCTTCGGCTTCGAGGAGTTCCGCCACGCGTCGCTCGGCGGTTAGTGCCGCCGCAATCTGGGCCATCAGGTCCCCGCGCAGTTCGATTCGCGTCCGAACGTTTTGCTCGATCAGTTCCACCAGTTCTTCTTCGATTTCCCCGCCGCGCACCAGGTGGACCGGCGGGATCTGCAGGCCTTCCTGGTAGATCTCGGTCACCCCGAACGGCATGCTGCCCGGAGCGTAACCTCCGACGTCCACGTGGTGCGACGTGGTGGCAGCAAGCGCGAACGGCCGGCCTTCGTGAAACACCGGCGAGACCACCGAGATATCGGGCAGGTGCCCGGGTCCTTCCGGGTAGGGCAGGTTGGTGACGATCGCGTCGCCCGGTTGCAGGGTATCGACGGGGAATCGCCGCAGGACGGTACGGAAGATCGCCGGCATGATGCCGAGATGCAGGGGGGTCCCGATCTCCGCCTGCGCCAATACCTGCCCGTCCGGAAGAGCGAGGGCCGCTGAACAGTCGAAGCGCGTCTTGATATTCGGCGAATAACTCGTCCGCACCATCGCGGCACACACCTCCTCGGCAATGCCAAGCCAGCGGTTGCGCATGATCTCAAGGAGGATGGGGTCGGGAGGGAGCATGTTTCAGGGTTCGGTACGGCCTCTGGCCGCGGTTGTCGGTGTTCGGTTATCGGTTGTCGCGCCGGCAGCCCGGACTTTTCCTGCGTGACTGAGTTGTACACATTTCCTTTCAACCTCCCATGGGTCCGAGCAACAGTTGACCGTAATCGTCCACCGTTCCGTGTTCATCGGGCCAGAGGACGGTTGTGCTGTCAACCTGTTCGATGATAGCCGGCCCGGTAAGCTGAGCGCCGGCGCCGAGTTGAGCACGATCAAAGATCGGGGTGTCGTGCCGTTCGGCGTGAAAGATGACGTTGCGCCGGGCGATCGGCTCCAGCGCGCCGCCGCACGGTTCGACGCGCGGCAGTTGAAGCGGCTGAATGTCCAGTTCGACCGTCACCAAGAGGCTGACCAATTCCAGGGGTTGGTCCGGCCGGGAGAAGCCGTACAGCCTTTCGTGAGCCTGGTGGAAGTCAGCTGCGATCTGCTGTTTGTCCGGTGTACCGAACGGCAGTGGGACGGTGACGTCGTGGCTCTGGCCCAGATAGCGGACCGCGACCGCGCGCCGGGCGCTGCTCACGGCCGTCGTGCCCGGAGAGATGCGGAGTTGCGCCCGGGTTTCTTTCTCGGACTGCGCCAACACCTCTTGCAGGGCGCCCGGCTCCACGTCGTCGAGAAGTGCGATGTGCGTGGCCACCCGGTCCTCCCGCAGGTTGGACATCAGCAGCCCCACCGCGGAGGTGGCGCCCGGTGCGAGCGGAACCAGGGTTGAGCGAATCCCGCATTCGCGGGCCAGCTCCGCGCCGTGCATGGGACCGGCCCCGCCGAAGGGAGCCAGAGTGAAGGTTCGCGGGTCCAGCCCTCGTTCGACAGTGATCTTGCGAATCGCCGCGATCATGGTGGCGTTCACCACCCGGACCACGCCCTCGGCCGCGGCTTCCACGGTGAGTTCGAGAGGAGTTGCCAGTTTGTCCCGGATCGCAACGCGGGCCGCCTCGAGATCGAGCTGCATGCCGCCGGCAAGGCGCGAGTCGGTGGCGAGCCGCCCAAGCACCAGGTTCGCATCCGTGACGGTCGGTTCCCTTCCGCCCAGCCCGTAGCACGCCGGCCCCGGATCGGCGCCCGCGGAGTGGGGGCCGACGCGAAGCGCCTTGCCGGCGTCGATCCAGCCGATGCTGCCCCCGCCGGCGCCTACCGTGTGCAGGTCCAGCATCGGGACCATCACCGCGATGCCGTCGATTTCAGCGTCGCGGGCAAAGCTCGCCTCGCCGTCGGCAATGACCGCCACGTCAAAGCTGGTACCGCCCATGTCGGCGGTGATGATGTTCGGGTTGTCGTGGTGCTGCGCCATGGCCACGCCGGCCACGATCCCTCCCGCCGGTCCGGATAGAATGGTCTGCACGCATTCACGGGCGACGGTGGCTGCGTCGACGACGCCCCCGTTCGATTTCATGACGAACAGCGGCGCGTCCATACCGTCCGCTTTCAATGTCGATTCCAATCGTTCGATGTAACGTGCCATCACCGGTTGGAGGAAAGCATTCACCGTGCAGGTACTGAAGCGCTCGTACTCCCCGATCTGCCGGGCCAGTTCATGGGACATGCAGACGGTGGCATTCGGCAGGCGTTGCCGGATGGCCTTTGCCACCGCCGATTCATGGTCCGGGTTCTCATAGCTGTGCAGAAACGCTACGGCGATCGCATCGACGTCTTCCTCGATCAATTGTTCAATCAGTGCATTCAACTGGATCTCGTCGATAGGCGTCAAAACCCCGCCATCGGGGCCGATGCGTTCGGTCAATTCAAACCGCAGGCAACGAGGAATTAACGGCTCCGCCCTGCGGCTGCGCAAGTCGTAGAGGCGTGGGCGGCTTTGCCGTTGGATGTGGAGCACATCTCGAAACCCGGCGGTAGTGATCAAGGCTGCGCGTGCCCCCCGGCGCTGAAGGAGGGCGTTGGTGGCGACCGTCGTGCCGTGGATCAGCATGGCGAGGTCCCCGTGTCCGGCTCCGATCTGTGCCAGCCCCTGCCCCACCCCCTCGATCACCGCCCGGCTCGGGTCGTCCGGCGTGCTGTGGACCTTGTGAATGACCGGCAGCTCGCCCGCCCCCCGATCTATCACCACGTCGGTAAACGTGCCGCCGGTATCTACGCCGATTCGAATGCCCATGGTCTGGTTGCCGGTACCTTAATCCGATTCACCACGAAAGCAATCGGAATTCGACTACGACGAAGACTATGAGGTAGAATCTCGCGAAGACTGCGAAAATAGTCCTGACCTCAATGTCTACCCCACGTATACCTATGCCATCCCCACCATGAAAATTCTTGTGTTGAATCCCTTCGCAGGGGAGATGAACGAGCTGGAACGTTGCAGCAACGTCGCCCGCCCAAACACGGAGATCGTTTTCGAAAACATCGCCGATGTCTACCCGCTCAACTACGTGACGTATATCTACTACCGTCACAAGTGCGCCGAGGCGGTCGTGAAGCGCGTGGTTCGCGCGCAGGAGGAAGGGCTCGACGGCGTGTTTATCTCCTGCTGTTACGATCCGGGACTCTGGGAGGCCCGCGAGCTGGTGGACATTCCGGTGACGGCGGCGTTCGAGGCGGGAGCCCACTATACGAACGCGATCTCACAACGCTACTCCGTCATTGCGACCGAGGCCAAGACGGTTCACTGCTACCGCGAGTTGGCGCAGCTCTACGGGACGGCAGACAAGCTCGCTTCGGTCCGCCACATTGATCTCTCGGCAGCTCTTTCTTACCCGGAGCAGACGCCTCCCGAGGAAATCGCCCAACGGACGGTGGAAGTGGCGCGCCGCTGTGTCGCGGACGACGGGGCTGAAGCCATCCTCATGGGGTGCACCTTGCAAAGCTGCCCCCTCACTACGGCGGGGATCGGCGACGCGATGGGGGCGCCCATCATCGATCCGGTTCTCGTCGGCATGAAAGTGATCGAGTTCATGGTGGAAGCCCGGGCCGCCGGCCTGCCGACGCTCAGCCGGTTCGGCACCTGGCAAAAACCTCCAGTCGACGAGGTCGCGAGGATCCTTGGGCTTAGCGGCCCCGGTGTTCAAGGATTCTAAGCAAAGAAAAGCTGGTGCACGGAGGGGGACTTGAACCCCCACGACCTATAAAGGTCACCAGGCCCTCAACCTGGCGCGTCTGCCATTCCGCCACCCGTGCAGGAAGGGAATTCAAGACTCGGACAATAGCGATCCTGGAGAGCGGTCGCAAGTCGGCAAATTCCAGCGGTGGCCCCCGCAGGGCTGGAAAAACTTCCCAGTACCCCCAAAATGCGGGGGCTATGGTGGTGCATCCCACGGATGCTGGGGTTGCGGTTGCGAATCTACCGGGTAGTGAGGCAGGTAAATTTTACTTTTTGAGGGAAAGAACCGAATTATCCTGTGAAATACCGCGGTCAAAGGAAGGGGGTCTTCCCAAAATTTCTGAAGAACCCTGGCATCCGTGGGTCGGCCTTGCCATCGGTGGGATCCTTCACCACAACCCCGGCATAGGAGGGATAAGAGGCAGATCAGGACGCAGGAAATTACGAATGACAGATATCTCTCCCCGGAAATGGGTCAAATCTGTTTCGGATTTCGTCATTCGGGGTTCCATTCGTCATTGGGTCTTTCGGCATTCGTCATTCTTAAGGCCTCATCATGATCAATTCATTCTCGGGAACGGCGGTCTCCGCCGTATTGAGAATGAGTAGGTCATGAAAGGAGCCTGTCGGAGCGACAGTTTAAGTCAGATGGTCAGGAGGTATTTGGGCTAAAAATAGAAAAAAGGGCCTGCCGGAGCAAAACAGGCCCTTTTATCACCAACGCGACTATGTATTCAGGAGCATCCCATGAAGTTACCGCAGGTGA
>CAUZEO010000318.1:0-6259 GCA_963578625.1 Kiritimatiellia bacterium
GCATTTGCGTGATCGGCCGGAGAGCCGAATCAAGCATCCGGACTGGCGCTCCGGGGATGGTCTTCGATCGGACCTGCCATTTCTGACAGACCCTGATCAAGGGTTCGCACTGGTAGCAGAGCAGGATAGCGTCATTACCGGTTTCGATCGTCTTTCCTTTGCCTCCACCGAGCTTCTTGCGGATGCGAGCGTGGAGCGAAAGGGGCAGAAATCAGTTCTAACGCATCGTCTGATGGCATTGAACCAACCTTTGAAGGATGTGATGTTCGGATTCACACCGAGGTTCGCAGCGTCGAGGGGAACAGTGAGTTTACATCGCTGTCGGTAGACACCATTGGGATCGATCCGGTGGATATCGATCAGCAAATTCCGCTTCCGGATTCAGGCCGGCAGGCAACAATCCTGATTTCCCTTGGCGACGACGGATCTCTCGGGCGGTATTTCGTCAACATGCCGGACAGCGACGGCAATGCCGATAAACTCGCCCCGCTGCGGCCAGCCCCGGAGAAGGTAAAACAGTACCCGGACCGGCCGGCGGATTTCACTATTTCCCGGGACGACAAGCTCGACGTTCTTCTGCTGGCAGGGCCGGGCGCGAAGCGTTTTCGGTTTGATGATATCGGCGAGCTCAACCCGCCGGGCGAAGTTCGATGGACCTATTGCCGGGCACTACGATATTGCTGACAATAGGGGAAGAGCCGCTGCTTGTTTAACAGGAGGTCGGGGACGGGAAAATTCTGGTTTTTCTGGGAACGGCTTATGGTCCGGATTCTGAGGATGCGTTCTGGAATTGGCCCAAGTAGCCCCATTTGCTTGAGCAAGTGCTTTACCAATGAGCAGCAATTGAGATAATTGATGGTCTCGTCTTTTTACAGCAAAAAGGAGTCATACGATGCTGAGGGGAAATTTAATACATGCAGAGATTCTGGAGGCCCTCGGTACGGCGGGGCACGGGTCGAGAGTCCTGATTGCGGATGGTAACTACCCTGCGTCAACGGCCCTGGGTCCGAATGCAGTGCTTGTTTCGTTGAACCTGTCTCCCGGAATCGTGAGCTGCACCCAAGTTCTCGAGTCGCTGTTGTCCATGATGCCCGTCGAAGCGGCGGCGGTGATGGAGTATTATCGCGAGGGACCGTATGCCTTGTCGGAAGATCCGCCGGTGTGGGACGAGTACCGGGAAATCCTGGGTGCCTTTCAGCAGCCCTCGGACCTCGAAGAGATCGAGCGCTTTGCCTTTTACGAGGCGTCAAAAGAGGAAGATGTGTGTCTCACGATCCAGACCGCGGACCAGCGGGTGTACGCCAACCTGCTCTTGACCATCGGCGTAATCATGCCTGCGTGAGACTCCATGGGAATGCCCAGACCACATTCATCGCACCAGCGGAAATCCCTCCGACCGCCTGCGGCGCGCGCTGGGGATCGTGTTGTACGCGGCAAGCGCGAAGGTGAGCCACGAGGCGAAAAGAGGGAAAACCTCAGATTTATTTACTTTTCTGAAGTGACCCGCCACGCACAGTAAACGCTGGCGGAACAGAGCAGAGTTCCCAGATAGTAGCACGCTGCGGGATCGAACGTTACCAACCATCCGGCCCCGATCTGGCCGGTTGCCATACCCGCGGCCCACGCCACGTGCGTGGCCCCGACAATGCGCCCGCTTTCTTTCCGCTCCGTAATGGAATTCATGAGGGGAGGCATCGTCGTAGAGAGAGCCCAGGCAGCGCCGGTGTAGGCGATGCCACAGATCCAGAATCCAACGAACGAGCCGGCGAAGATTCCGGTAAGCAACGTTGTAATGGGAATCAGTACGGAGACCACCCGCACGGTACGCGGAATACCAAACCGGTCGCAGAACTTTCCTGTGATCATTTGAGCGACCGCCGCTCCCACGAGACTGGTCGCGGCATAAAAAGCAGGTGTCTGGTTTTTGCCGGTAGCTACGAACAGCAGGTAGGGAAACGCTACGGACGCCGCGCCCCACATGCAGGTTGGAAGAAATCGCACCGCGAGCAGCCACCGGATTTTTGTATTTCCGAGCATGGCCCGGTATCCGCGCAGGATATCCGAGACGGAGAGTTTTTCATGGGCCGTCGTTCCGACTTCCGGCAGCGCGAACCAACCCACCGCCACGATCACAGACATGCCGGCAACAATGGCCCATCCCATCGGCCCATACCCCCAGCGGTCCGCTACCGGCCCGAAGACAAAGCAGCCTACGCCCATTCCAAGTGTCATCGACACAAAAAAGACTCCCGCCCCAACACCCAGCCGGGCGGTGGATACGGCGCGCATCAGGTAGCTCATGGATCCGGTGACGTGAAACGCGCTTCCCACGCCGATTACAACGGAAAGCATGAACAGCAACGGAAGGCTCGAGACCAGAAAAAACAGTCCGGATAGTCCGAGTCCCGCAAATCCGAGCAGCAGGGTGCGTCGCGAACCAATCATGTCCGCCACTGCTCCGCCCAGGAGGAAGAGGACTCCGGACGTGAGGATGCAAACGGCAAAGAGCAAGCCGGTGATGGTTGGCGGTTGTCCCAGGCTTTTCTCGACGTATGCGGGAAGCAGTGACCAGAACGGCGCCACCAGCGCTGAGGCGATCGCTAAAACGAATAATGGAATTACAAATCGACGCAAGAGAGCTCCGCCGCTTCAAAAGGAGATTAAATTGAAGTCGCAGTCAAAACTGGACGACGATTTCCGCGCGATCCTTGAACGGTTCTATGCACACGCACTCCCGCTTTGGGTCATAAGTCCCGCCCTCGACGTTCAGCGCAGTTCTTCCATCGGGGTGAGGCAGCCGGACCTCCATACGTTCCGGTTGGCGGTCCGATGTACACTCCACCACGGCGCGGATCACGCCGTCATTCGAAGAGGATTCCACCGTCAGGGATGCCTTGCCGAAGTATGTTGCAACCTGCTCCAGCTTGATCGATTGGCCGTGCGCCAACCAGGCCCGCGGAACGCCGGGCAGGAATCTCAGGGTTTTCCCCCTTTCCATGTAGAGCATCCAACGGGTTTCCAGCAGGAACCAGCCTTCCTCGTGTGTCTTGTGCGGGCTTTCTTTTTCGATCGCGAGCACCGACCGTTGAATGCCCTCCGGAAATGTGTACGTCTCGCGATCCGCCTGGGCAGCCATGCAATTGTAATATGCTTTCAGGAACGAGTTGACCTCTCCCCGGACCAGGTGAATCCAGGTGTGGCGGCTGTAGTACGGTTGGGCGGAAGCTACATTCCGCTTCATAAAGATGTCCGTATTGTAGTCCTGCATGTATTCCGCGGCGGGTTCGCTCGGATCCAGGATCTCCTGGAAGACGAGATAGTGTGGTCCCAGCATGGAATCGCGGACCCAGAACTGCGCTCCGGTCCGGTTGTAGTAGTTGTATCTTTCCTCGCTGTACCAGTCGATGTTGTCGGCGAACGTTGATACGGGACCGGTTCCCTCGGCCCATGGGGGCGCGGTCGGGCACCAGGTCCCGTTCCGAAGAGGTACCACCGGGGATCTGGCCATGGACTCGTGGAAGGATTCGCGGATATCGCTTTTCCAGGCTTCGGCAACGGTTGCGAGTTCTTTGGATCGGCCGGGATCGACCGATGACAGCATTTCCGAGACGCGTTGGATGCCCATGCAGGCGTATCCATTCAGGAAAAAATGGCGGAACGGATCCGGGTAATCGCACACCTGGCCGTCGATCATGCCGTAGCCCCTGCCGCGCAATGACTCGTCGATGCTCCGCTCCCGCCATGCGATGAGATGGTCGCATGCTTTGAGCACTTTGGGCGCGATTTGTCGAACCCAGTCGTCATCCCGCGTATAGCGGTAATGTTCACCCAGGCTCCAGAGCACGGCGCCGGTCTCCACCAGGTAGTCGCCGAACGCGATCATGGAGCCGTCTTCGCGTTGAATCTCGAGGAAAAACATCAGGGCACGGCGGGCCAGGTCGTGGCGTCCCATGGAGTCAAGGAATTGAATAATGGGTGCGCTCTCGGTTCCAATTGCCGTGTACATGCCCGTGCATGCGTTTACGGGACCGTCGGGTTCACTGCCGTAGGCAACCATATCGAGGTGCAGGATGCCCGCGCGCACCATCTCGTCGATTCGCGGTTCCGGCAGTTGGACCTGTGCGCCGGCCGACAGCTTCTCCGACCAGAATTCACGGCACTCGGCGATACAGGATTCGAAGGGTCGCTTGGCAAGTTTCAGGGCGCGCGCCTTGGTAATGGGGCGATGGGGGAGAAGCATTTCAAACGTTGCCGTTTCTCCCGGTTCCAGCAGAACGCCCATCTCTGGTTGCGGGACCGGTTTGCCGTTCACCCTCATGACACAGAACACGTTGCCGTTTTCCAGCATGCAGAAGCCGGTGTCGCGGTCGAAGGCCCATTTCGGGCCACTCCACCCATCTACGACATGAACCGGTATCGGAGATTGAATCCAGGCGTAGCGTGGCGCTGAACCCGAGTTGACTGCCTCGGCCTTGATAAAGAGAACGGGCTCTTCGTCCCGGTTCAGCTCCCGTTCATTGAGTTCTTCGAGTTGCTTCTTGTGCGCGTCAGTGAGGGTTGCGCCGATTCCGTTGGCGTACGAGACCAGGTAGTGTGTACCCGCCACGGCCGAAGCGGTGAGCGGGCTTTTTTCCAGGGCAACAAATGCAGTAAGTTCGTACTGGATCTCTTCGTCCGGCACGCAGCCTCGCAGAATGGGAAGGACTCGGTTTTCAAGCCCACGGGTGTTGTTGTGGATACATGTAATCCCGCGGCCGAGGGCGAAGGAGTATTCAACCGGATTGTTTTCCCAGTCCGGCATCGGCACTTTCGTGTTGTGCAGCCGGGGACGAATTACGCCGCGATAGGCTTTGGGAAAATCGAATTCGAAAATTCGGATGTCGCGGCCCAGACCGAGCCAGGTCGGGCAGGTGGTGGGGCGGGTATTGGCCGCCGCGTTTTCAAAGCTTTCTTCCGGCTCGCTCTCCATTCGCTGCGTGGCGGTTGGAACTCCGGTCCTGGAAATGTCGCGGGCGATCTCGTCGTATTTTCGCGAGTCGTCAACGTCCGTTACCACCGCACCCACATTAGGCAGAAAAATCGGATGGCGGCCGCCCACGTCGCGGGTAAAAAAACTGAATGGGGTGACCGGATTTCGCACGGTGACCAGCGTTGCGCCGGAGCCCGGGCCATCCTGAACAGATTCCAGCGCCAGGTGAAGACGGCACTCTTCCCCTGGATCGAACTGGGCTTCGCCGCCCGACACCGTTCCGTTCCCTTCCGCGATGGCGAGTGATCCAAGTGTCCCGTTCGTTACCTCGAGGCCGGCCGAGGAACTTCCCTGCTTCCAGATGATAGCTACGTTTTTCATGCGGCGAATCCTTCCACCCTGAAACGCAAATAGCTAGGAGGAAATTTTGAGACCGTATTTCCATCACGGTCAACGGATTCGAGACGGCTCACGGGACCGATATCGACGAGCCATTGTCGAGGAGGGAGAGATCGAGAAGGAATTCCGCGGCTCGCTCCGCCCATTCATCGGGGGAGGGGAATGCCGCCGTTTCACCACCCCAGCAGCTTCTGAGCATTTCGGTGTCGATGATCCCCGGGTTTACCGCCACAGCCGCCATGCCGTGCGGCAACTCCTGCGAAAGGGACTGGGTCAATCCCTCCACCGCCCATTTGCTCGCGCAGTATGGTCCCACCTCCGGCGCGGTGGAGCGACCCCATCCTGAACTCATGTTTACGATGATGCCGCTGCCACGCTCGATCATGGCCGGCAAAAAGGCACGAAGTATATTCGAGATGCCCACGACATTGATTCGAAGGAGGTTGGTGAACTCCTCCTCCGGAACTTCCCACAGCGGGGCGGTTCGATTCATGACGCCGGCGTTGTTGATCAAGATATCCGGAGGTTCAGCTTTCTGTAGCAGGGTCTTTGCCCAGGCCTGAACTTCTGATCCGTTTGCAACATCGAGAGCGTGAAATGAGTGCGGGTCCGCGTACCGGCTCTGTAGAGATTCAATCCGGGATGCCGACCGGCCGCATCCATAGACCGTATGTTTCAAGCCGATCAAACGTTCCGCGAGAGACGCCCCGATTCCACGAGTGACACCGGTGATCAGGACTCTTCTATGTCGAATACTCAATGTCGAACTTCCAAGTTGGTACCAAGCCCAAGACCGCGCAGGTCGGCAAGCTGGTTGTTCTGCTCGGCTTCGTACAACCTCCAGATCACTTGCAGCCCTTCCAGGCTTCCCTCCGGATCCGTCAGGGGTTT
>CAUZEO010000319.1:0-6251 GCA_963578625.1 Kiritimatiellia bacterium
ATCACACCTTCAACGGCGACTCCGGCAGTTGTACGGGAGGCAACCGGAATATGCCCACTGCCTACGAGCCGGGAAGTGGTACCACAATCATGGCGTACGCGGGTATCTGCGGGAACGATGACCTGCAGATATTCAGCGATCTTTATTTTCATTCCGCAAGTCACGACCAGATAACCGCGTACATCACGACCGGGGCGGGCGGGAATTGTGATGTCGCGACCCCCACCGGGAACAGTCCTCCTTCGGTGGACGCGGGGACGGATTACACGATACCAAGCGCCACGCCGTTTCGGCTCACTGCCGTGGGAAGTGATCCCGACACCAACGACGTTCTGACCATCAATTGGGAAGAACGTGACATCGGACCACAAAACGGTGTCAACGAATCCGATAACGGGTCGAGCCCCCTTTTTCGTAGTTGGACGCCTGCCGCGTCACCAACCCGATATTTTCCACGCTTTGTGGACCTCCTCAACAACACCTTTTCCCTCGGCGAGCAACTGCCGACCACCTCACGGATCATGACGTTTCGCGCGACAGTGCGTGACAACCGGGCCGGCGCCGGCGGCTACAACGCCGACGACATGCAGGTCACCGTCGATGGCGGATCGGGACCCTTTCGCGTCCTGTTCCCCAATTCCTCCATCGTGCTTTCCGGCTTGCAGACCATTCTATGGGACGTAGCGGGAACGACAGGCACACCGGTGAATGCGTCTACCGTCAATATCCTTCTTTCTACGGACGGCGGGCTGACATACAACTCGGTGTTGGCGAGCAACACCGACAACGATGGACGCGCCCCCGTTATCCTGCCCAGTTTGGATACGACCACCGCCCGCGTTCTCGTGGAAGGCAACGGCAACGTCTTTTTTGATATTTCCGATTCGAATTTCGAAATCCAGCAATCGGACGACCTGGCGATCAACCCTCCGGTTGGTTTTGCATCCAGCGGCAAACAGGGCGGTCCGTTTCTCCCGCTGTGTGAATCGTATTCGCTGACGAACCAGGGAATCACGAGCCTTGTTTGGACCTCCGGCGTTTCCGATTCCTGGTTCTCCGTGAGCTCGGCAGGAGGCACAATTTCCATTGGCGGGTCGACGAATGTGGACGTCTGTATCGAGAATGCGGCAACCCAGCTGCTCACGGGGAGCTATGCCGGGAGTGTTACTTTTACGAATCTTGGAACCGGAGAGGCGCAACTTCGGGCCGTCAATCTGGAAGTGACGCCGCTTGGTGGCGCAGTTCAATTTTTAAATCTGTCTACCAGCGTGACCGAAAGCGCCGACAGCGCGGACGTGACCGTCGAACGGGTAGGCGATACGACAGGAGGAGTAGGGGCCACCTATACGACCGCGAATGGATCCGCGCTTGCTGGTTTGGACTACGGCGCCGTCACCTCGACGGTGTCGTGGGCGAATGGTGAGGGCGGCGTAAAAATGTTCGCCGTTCCAATCACCGATGACATGGCACTCGAATCGTTGGAAAATTTTCAGGTCATGCTCAGCAATCCAACCGGAGGGGCCCAGCTTGGATCTCCTGTCGCGACTTTCGTTGAGATCATTGACGACGATAGCAATGACTTGTGCGACGGCGCTGTGCCCATGGATTCCTTCCCGTTCTCCTTTAATCAGTCAACCCTTACCGATGCTACGTCGACCGGAGATCCAGAGCCGTCATGCCTCCCCACATTCGGCAACGGAGTGTGGTTTTCGTTTATGGCGCCGACTTCCGGCACGTTTTCCGTCGACACGCTGGGTAGCGATTACGATACGGGCCTTGGTATTTATACCGGGACCTGCTTTTCGCCTGATCAATTTGCCTGTGACGACGATGGGGGCGGAGAGTTGACCTCCAGCCTTTCCATTCCGGTGCTGGGCGGGCTGACATACCATGTCTTGTCGGGGGGGTACAATTCGCAAGTCGGTCAACTGGTGCTGCAGGCGGATTTTACGCCGGGGTCCATCGGAAGCGCAGTCAACGATGTGTGTACGAACGCAGTGGCTATCACATCGGTTCCTTTCACCGATCTTCTGGACACGACAGGGGAGACCAGTGCCGGGGATCCGGACCCGTCCTGCGTTTCCCTGCTGGGTAAGGCGGTCTGGTATACCTTCACTGCGCCGGGATACGGGTGGCTGAAAGCCGATACGTTCGATAGCGGCTTCGACACAGGATTGGGCGTGTACACCGGGGAATGTGCTACTCTCACAGAGATCGGCTGCAACGACGATTTGGACGTCGGGGTGCGGGTGTCCCAGGTTGTTCTACCCGTGGTTCCCGGAGAGAAGTACTTCATCCTGGCCGGCGGTTATAATGGAAATAGCGGGATTCTATCCGTCCATGTCGACTTTGTGCCGGGTTCGTGTGTGGACCTCATCAACGATGGCGGGTTTGAAGATGGAGATCCATGGGAGGCATGGGCTTTCCAATCTTCGGATGAATTCGGTACTCCGGTTTGCGATACGAACTTCTGTTCTGTCAGTGCCATTTCCGGACCTTTCGCAGGGGGAAACTGGGTCGATTTCATACATCCCGATGGCATCATCTTCCAGAGTGCGGACGTGGGACAGACAGTCACGATACCCTCGGGCGTGAGCGCAGAACTGAGATTCCAGCTCTGGATCAGCAGGGTAGGAGGCTTCAAGACGGACCTGCTTGAAGTAACCGTAGACGCGGGCGTCGAAGCGGCCTTCGTGGAACCTTCGATTGCCGAGCCTGACTACACCCAGCGCACGATCAATCTGAACGCCTTTGCCGACGGAACGTCACACGCTCTCCTCTTCGAGTACACGGGACGCGTTCTCGGTGGATTCGCAACCTTCGAAGTTGACAATATCGAGCTTGAAGTCTGCCTGCCCGATTTGGATGGCGATGGGATCCCCGATGAATTCGATCTGGACAATGACAACGACGGGATGCCAGATGATTGGGAACTTGACCATGGGCTCAACCCGTTCAATTCGTCAGACGCGTCGACCGATGTCGATGACGACCTCAGGTCGAACCTCGATGAATTTATTGCCGACACAGATCCGACGAACGTCCTCTCTTTTCTGCGTTTGCAGATCAATCAGCGAACGATTCCCGGAGGGCAACCCTTGTCGTTCGATAGCTCTTCCAATCGAGAGTACTTCATCGATTACACGACGAACCTGGTCCTTCCCGCCTGGCTCCCCGCGCTGACGAACGAACCGGGCAACGGCGCAGTAAAGGAGGTGACGATAACGAACAGCGATGCAACTGCCACGTACCGCCTCGGGGTAGAGGCTCCGTAACTCGTGGCCCGAGCAACTTGGAAATTCTACATTGAGTATTGGACATTGGACATTTTCCGATTTCCGCCACCGGGAGGAGCCTGCACGGCATCGGAAATTTCGAATATCGAATGCTCAATAGTGAATGGCGAAGGATCTGAGGAATTTCTATCGTACAAATAAGATGCTTGAAGCCCCCCACCGGATCCCTTACATTGCCATCTTCAGATTCTTGGAATTCATGGGGCGGTAGCTCAGTTGGGAGAGCGCTGCGTTCGCAATGCAGAGGTCGAGGGTTCGACTCCCTTCCGCTCCACCAGCTTACGCTCGCGGCGCAGCCGAGAGCGTAAGCTGCCACGCCGTAGTCTTCCACGAGGAACGAGAGGAAGCGCAGGCGGGCTTTCAAGCTCGTTGCGCCTCGAGGCTCTGTGCTGCAAACAGAATCGTACGCTCTCATCCCAGTGAAATTCCATGTAGGTTGGACTTTCAAGGCCGACCCGGTGCAAGGGGAGGTCATTTAAGAGAATGATCGAGCGGGCTCTACCCATTCGCTGGCTCATCACCTTATCCTGTTTTGCTCGGGCTTGGAAGCCCAAGCTACGGGGAGGTTCACGTCCAATGTTTTTTTCAACGAAATTCGCAGCCCGTGGTCAGCCCCAGATCGGTCTACGGCCAGGTTGACTTTGAGGATTGGCGCCAGTGCGACAGGCAGGACAACAACCAGGAGAATTCAGCATGACAATGCAACAAGCCCTCCAATCCACCGTTTTCCTTTGTCTATTCGGACTCCCCGGCTACGCCAACTAGAAAAAGGTCCGAATCACTCGATCGGGGCGGCAGAAGCGTTATAATATGTCTAAAATAGACAATGGCCGAGATAACGACCTGGTCCTGCGGGTGAACGATAAAATTCTTGTTGATAGAAGGAAATATTAGGTCTTGAAATAGTCCTCCGAATCCCCATCATTACAACCATCGGCGGCTGGGTACCAATCGGCGGCCGAACCATGGTGACTGTAACCATCGGAGGAGTCATGGCAGACATTGAGTTCTTATGTCCTGAGTGTTCGGGAGAGCTGGTTGTTGACCAAAGGGGAGGGGGCAGGGAAGTGCCTTGCCCGCATTGCGCCACCCTGATTCGCGTTCCGGCACCGAATTCAAATTCTTCTTCCGAAGATCAACCCGAGGGGACGCCGGCCAGCGGTCTTCACTTCAAGAAGGATCCGAATGAGACGTGGGTGGAGCACGCTGAAGAGGCGAGCAAGCACGTGAAGGTGGCGCTCGTTGGTTTAAAGCCGATCGATGAGATTGAGAAAATCGATCTGAATGAGGTTGTGACTCCAAGTACGGTGGATCAGGAAAGTGAGCCCCCGCCTTCCGACCTGCATATTGAACAATCCTCGGACGCGGAAACGCACTCCCAGGACGTCAATATCGATCAGCCCTGGTTCAAGAAAAAGGATCACTGGTTCACCGCCGACGGCAAGAAGTACCATTACTGCTACTACAATCCGCATGCACCGGACATGATTACCGCGTGCAACGATGACCCGGTGCCCGTACGTTCGGATATTGCTCCGGACGATTTCAGCGGACTTCGAAAAAAATCACTTTGCAAACCGTGCCTGAAAAATCTGGGACTCAGGGCGAAGGAAGTACTTGCCGGAGTCTAATGAAGGGGACTCATGGCGGGTGACAGGATTCCCTCGGGCGAACTTCCGAGGGAATTGAATCTCGGATCGGCGACTGCGCTTGTTATCGCCACCGTAATCGGGGTCGGGATCTTCACCAGCACCGGGTTCCAGGCAGAGGCGCTTCCGCACCCGGGATATATTCTACTCCTGTGGGTAACCGGCGGTATCCTGGCGCTTTGCGGGGCGTTGTGCTACGCTGAACTGGGCGCGGCGTGGCCCGAGGCAGGGGCCGAGTACGCTTACCTGCGCGAGAGTTGCGGCTACACGGTTGCATTCATGAGCGCGGTCGTCTCTCTCGTCGCGGGCTTTTCTGCTCCAATCGCCGCGGTGCTGAAAAGCTTTACCGAGTACCTGGCGCATTTCGTTCCGATTCTGGGGGGCAATTTATCGTTGGCGGGCATCGTCTCGATCAATGATCTGATCGCCGCATGCCTGGTTTGGATTCTAATTGGCATTCATCTTCGCGGAACAGGTGTCGGATTCAAATTCAACAACCTGGCCACGGCAGCCAAAGTCCTCGGAATCATCGTGCTTCTCATCGCGGCTGCATTTTTCGGGGAGGGCCGCGTCGAGCATCTAACCGAAGTTAGTCCCGCCTTCGACCAGATGTCCTGGGCGGATCGCAGCGGCGCTTTCGCGAGTTCCCTGATTTTTGTCATGTTCTGCTATGCGGGGTACAACGCCGCCGCGTACGTGGCATCAGAAATCAATGAACCACAGCGTGTTCTCCCGAAAGCATTGCTACTGGGAACGGGCCTCGTCATCGTTTTGTATCTCGGGCTCAACATCGTGTACCTCTATGGTGCAGGGGTGGAGGAACTGGCGGGAAAAGTGGACGTGGGCGTTGTGGCCGCCGAACATCTGTTTGGCCCGGTTGGGGTATCAATTGTTACAGGCGTTCTGCTCGTCGGGCTTCTGTCTGCCGCCTCGGCGATGACGATTGCGGGTCCCCGGGTGTACTATGCAATGGGCCGGGACTTTCCCGCTTTTCGGAAGCTCACGGAACTTTCTCCGCGCCGGCGCGTGCCCGCTGCGGCACTGATCCTTCAGGGGGTTGTCGCTTCCCTGATCATCTTCACGGGTGCAGTAGATGAAATTGAACAGTATGTTGGATTCATTTTAACGATTTTCGCAAGTCTGGCTGTGGCGAGCGTCTTTATTCTTCGCGCCCGGTATCCGGACCGGCATCGGCCGTTCCGGACCTGGGGATACCCTTTCACACCCATTCTGTTTCTTCTCGTTTCCGGATGGATGCTGATCTGGAATTTCAGGGATCGTCCCTGGGAGTCGCTGGCGGCGACGG
>CAUZEO010000320.1:0-6229 GCA_963578625.1 Kiritimatiellia bacterium
GGGTATCGGGTATCGGGTATCGGGTATCGGGTATTACTGTCGAATATCGAATGCTCAATGTCCAATATCGAATGTAGAGATTCTATACCCCTGGACATTCGAAATTGAGCATTCGATATTCGGAATTTTTGACATCTTTAACACAGGACGTGACATCCTCGCGAAAACTTGTTTGAGAGTACATGATCGAATCAAGCTTCCATACAACCTGAAACCGAAACCTGACCCCATGAAATTCGAGCTCCGCGCCATCACGCGGGAAGACATGCCCTTCCTGCTACACCTCTACGGCACGACCCGGGAGGAAGAGTTGGCCCTGACCAATTTCAGCGACCAGGAAAAGGATGTCTTTATCCTGCAACAATTCGAGGCACAGCACACCACCTATACCGTGCGTTATCCGCGCGCCCGGTTTGACTTGATCGTCAAGAACGGACTCCCCATCGGGCGTTTGTATGTGGATCGCCGGGAGAAAGAAATCCGAATTATGGACGTGGCCTTGTTGCCGGAATGGCGAGGGCAAGGAATCGGGAGCTTTCTCATGGGCAAGCTCCTGGATGAGGGACGCGCGGCTGGCCTGCCGGTCTGCCTGCATGTGGAGCAAAACAACCCGAGAGCCTTTGCCTGGTACCAACGTCTCGGCTTCGCCCCGGTGTCGAATAACGATACCCACGTGTTCATGGCGTGGTCCGAAGGGCTAACCTAAGGCCTCGGCATGATCAATTCATTCTCGGGAACGGCGGGGACCGCCGTCTCCAGTGATGCGCGAACATCATGAAAAGCCAGAAAATACGAAGAGGGAGACGGCGGTCCCCACCATATTGCGAATGGGTGGATCATGCCCCATATCGGAGCGACAGCTTACGGCTCCGCCAAATACGAAATGGTTGCACCACTCAAGCGCTCGACTCCTGCGCACCAAGCGTGTTTTCGTACACTTCGAAGTAGCGTTCCTCAGCCATCCGGCATCGCTTGGGAAGGCCTTCGACGAAACCTGGATGGTTGAGCAGCGCGTAGTCCTGCCACTCGAGATCCAGCATCGACATCGGCGCCGCGGACAAGGATCCCGTCGATCGCCGCAGACAACCTCCGGATGCAATCATCATCGAGCATGCCGAAGATTACGCGATAGCCCTGATCCTCCCTCTGTTCGCGCTGATCTTGATTCGGAAGGTTCATGACTCTTGGGCTCTTTTCCCAGAATTTGCTTGATCTAACAACACTCCAAAGATAGTATGGTGATTATAGAGGGGAAGCCATGGTTCGCAGCCGCCGCCAGTTTATCACATCGCTTACCGTTACCGGATGCGCCTACAGTCTTTTTCCCTTTCTTGTGGCGAAGGCCGATGATACCGCTTTCAGCCGGAAACACCTCCGGCGGGAAATTGCAGCCTACGGAAAAGTCATTGGCCTGGAGCAAAAAGGGGACTGCCTTGATGCAAAGGTTCGGATTCAGAGAATCGAAAACCTTTCCCGGGCCTGCGACGCCTTTTCCCGCTTTGGTTCGGTGCATGCCAGTGGCAATGAACTCAGATTCAGCGCCGGCGGCCGCCGAATCCGAATCCAGAATCTGATCTGAACCCACAATCATCCCCGCGTACTGGGGAGGAACAAAATAGCGCTGCTTCGCTGTACTGCTAAGGTCTGAATTCCTTGTTTTGAAGAAGATTTTGAGGGCTCAATATTTTACCACGGAGACACGGAGAACACCCCCCACTCCGTGGTCTCCCTGCCTCCGTGGTTCAGGTTGTTTGGTTGAGGCTTTGCTGCGCTGTGCCTCTTTGTGGCTACTTTAATCTTGTGAGTCGCCGATCGTAAGTCTCCGCGACTTCCGCCGCAGTACGGGTGGATCGTCAAGAGATGGCTGGCAACCAAGAGTTGGAAAACTTCTCCGCTCATTGGATGATGACGGGCGATAGCAAAATCACGGGCTCATCGTTAATCTTATATGAGAGAAGCCTACATCGGGATTGACCTGGGCAGCAGCGGCATTAAGGCGGTTGCCGTGGACGATTCCGCAAACTGTTTGGCGAGCGAGAGCGCTCCTCTCACAATTCACCGGGGTCCCGGGGGCAAGGCGGAACATCTGATCGCCGAGTGGCAATCGGAGGCCGGCTCGTGTTTGCGTGCTTTGACCCGGCAACTCCGAGAGCGGGGCTGTATTCCCGCAGGGATTGCCTGCACCGGACAGATGAATGGCCCGGTGCTGCTCGATGGGCATCTGGATCCGGTTGCACCGGTTCAGATGTGGTGTGATGCACGCTGCGCCGATCAGTGCGCGGAAATCGAGTCGCGGATTCCAGCGGATGAACTCCTGGCACGGACGGGACACACCGCGGTGACCGGGTACACCGCGCCCAAGTTGATGTGGTTCGCAGAGCATGAACCGGATATTCTTTCGCAATGCGCACAGTTCATCTTCCCAAAGGACTACCTTGTCTTCCTGTTGACCGGAAAAGTGGGAACGGACTTCTCTGATGCCTCCAACAGCCTGCTGCTGGATGTGCGCACCGGCGAATGGGACGATCACATCGTCTCCGCGCTCGGCCTGGGCGACGTGCCGTTGCCTCCCCTTGCCCACGCGACCGATGTCGTGGGCAGCGTTTCGCGCGAGAGGGCGACCTGGTCCGGTTTGCCGGAAGGGTTGCCGGTTGCCGGCGGCGCGGGCGATTCGATTGCGGCCGCCCTGGGAGCAGGACTAAAGAACACTTCCGCAATTCAGGTCGTCGTTGGTTCCGCCGGCAATGTGAACTGCGTCCTCAATCAACCGCAGGTTGATTCGAAAGGCCGCGTGCACACCGGTTTCTTCGTCGATCGAGAACACTGGATCTGCAGCGGTGTGCTACAGGCAGCGGGCTCCTCTATTCAATGGTGGGCGGACATCCTCAATATGGACGTGGAAGAGATGGTGAATGAGATGGGGCCCGGGGGGTCCGTCCGGAGTTCTTTTCGGACCCTATCTCGCGGGGGAACGCACGCCGCATCTTGATGCGCGCGTACGGGCGGGATTCGTGTCGTTGGATGGGGCCACTTGTCGCGCGGAGATGACCCGCGCGGTGCTGGAAGGGGTCGCATTCGCATTCCGCGACGCCGCGGACGTATTCCGTGCGCTGGACGTGCATCCGAAGCACATGTCGATCACCGGGGGCGCCGCCCGCAACGATACATTTTGCCGGATTATGGCTGATGTTCTGAACACTCCGCTGAAACGAATCGATGCCAATGTAACTGCCATGGGCGCCGCCATCCTCGCGGCATGCGCCGCGGGTCGATTTGCAAATTGGCAGGATTCGATCGAGGAGTGGCCCGTGCCGGGCGAGATCTTTGAGCCTGCAGAGAACGGGAAGTACGAGGAGGCATACAAAAGGTTTCGAAAGTTGTATCCTCGGTTGGCGAAGTGGGAGGAGTAACAATGGGCATGACGAGCTGTGAATTCCGTCGAGAGTGGACGGAGCATGCCGAATATCGGATGCTCAATTTCGAATGTCGAAGGAAGTCCAAACTGGTCGTCCTCCGTGCTACGGTTTTGGTATTATTTTAACTTTATCATTGCCGCCTGAATTCGTTTCAGAACTTCGTCGATCCCTTCCCGGTCGTGATGCCGGGTGACGACCATTCGAATCTGTGAAGGCGGCCTTCCGCTGACTTCGACGCCATGTTCGCGGAAGAGAGGAACAGCCGCCTGGGTGGTGAGTCCGGCGCCTGACAGATCGACGTACACCATGTTGGTGTCCACCGTTTCCATGTCGATATCCAGCCCGGGGATGGCACGGATTTCTTCCGCCAGGTAGTGAGCATTGGCATGATCCTCCGCGAGGCGGTCGACCATTTTCTCCAGGGCAACCATGCCCGCGGCGGCGATGATTCCGGCCTGGCGCATGCCGCCGCCGACGCGCCGGCGCGCGTATCGGGCCCGGTCGATGAACTCGGTGCTCCCTGCGAGTACTGAACCGAGCGGACAACAGAGGCCCTTGGACAGGCAAAACATCACGGTGTCGACATCTTCGGTATAGGCTGATGCGGGAACTCCGGCGGAAACAGCGGCGTTAAAAATGCGCGCGCCATCGAGATGAATATGAAGTTCATGATCCCGTGCCACCGCGCAAAGTTGCCTGTGCAGCGTCAGCGGCACCGCGCGTCCACCCCCGCTGTTGTGAGTATTCTCCAGGCATAGCAGACGCGGAACAGGAAAATGCTGATTCTTGTTGCGAATGGCCGCCGCCAATTCCGCCGGATCCATCAGCCCCTTGTAACTCGGCACCGGCATGGGCGTGAGGCCCGCGACGCTGGCGAATCCGCCTCCTTCGTTCTGATACAGGTGCGAGGCGGGATCGATGAAAACCTCGTCGCCGGGGCGGCCGTGACACATCAGGGCCACCAGGTTGCCCATGGTGCCGCTGATGACGAGCATCGCAGATTCTTTGCCCATGGCCTCCGCGGCCATCGCTTCGAGACGTTTGACAGTCGGATCCATGTCGTAGGTATCGTCGCCGAGTTCAGCGGCGCGAATGGCATCGAGCATTTCTTCGGTTGGAAGAGTTTGAGTGTCGCTGCGAATGTTGATGGAATCCATAACCGTCCTGACATTACCTTTGGCCGGATCTCCTGACGACCTCTTTGTTTTGTACCGCGAGGGCGCAAGGAGTCGCCATGGTTTTTCATTGCGATGACTACCTTGGGAGGGTACATCATTGCCTGGGAGGCAAGCGAGCGGGCCCCCGGGAATGACGAAATACCCCATGACGATGAAATGAGAATTATTCAATCCGGAATCCCGCGCAGGCGAATGCTCGTAGTCGAACAAAGGGAAAAGGCACTCGGGATACTGCCCGGACTATTCTTCGTCCTTCTCATGAACTCCGGATGTGGAGCCAACGAGGCAGCAAAGGAATCGGCGAACAAAGAGGACTCCGCGCCATTACCCGTGGCGATCGGCCGTTTCAACGAATCCCCCATGCTGCGGAAACTCGTGAATGCCGGCAAACTTCCCCCGGTGGATGAGAGGCTGCCCAGGGATCCCTTTGTCCGGAAGGTCGCCATCGAAATCGGCGACTACGGCGGGACCCTGCGTCGAGTGTCCGGCGTAGGCTTCCGGGACTACGGAACGTTCTACACCCAGTGTGAAATGCCGGGACTTCTTCAGATTCCGATGGACCTGGACGAGTATGTCAAAAACGGGGGACCGGTGGCGGGGTATGAATGCAAGTACGCGGAATGGTACAAATGGAGTGACGAGGGGAAAACAATCACAATCAAGATCCGAGAGGGCGCCCGGTGGTCCGACGGCCACCCGCTGACGTCGGAGGACATTCTGTGGCCCTTCGAAATGCTCTACACCCACGAAGGCTACGCCGGGGAGTACATATCCCCACCTGCCGGCCGCTTCGGGGAGTACTTCGCCATGACGAAGATCGACGAGTACACGTTCAGTATCCACGCGCCCGGCGGCTCCTGGGCGGGACAGGTACTCGAAGCGTTGGAGGGGTATCCGCGGCCGGCGCATTACCTGCAGAAGCATCACCCGGACACGGCACCGGGGAAAACGTGGGCGGACCTGCGGATTGCCACGAGCTGGTCCGCGGACTCTTTTCCCCCGACCCTCTCGCCCTGGGTGGCGAAACAGGTCGATGAAACGAAGGGCATGTTGTGGGAAAGGAATCCCTACTATGCGGTTGTCGACCGGGAGGGCAACCAGCTTCCCTACGTCGACTACGTGAAGGTTCGGGTCATCTCGGACAAGGAGTCCCGATATCTTGCCGTGATGCAGGGCCAGGTGGACATTGGCGCCGCGGATTTCGGAGATCTGAACAAGCACGCCATCCTCAAGGGAAGGGCGGATGCGGGCAACTACGATGTGCTGATCTGGAGAGGGTCCCGCCAGCCGTCCAATATCTACTGGCGGTGGCCGTTCGCACAGGACGACAATTTCAAGGAAGCCCAGACCCACAAGCAATTCAGGCAGGCGCTCAGCATCGGGATCGATCGCAACGAGTTGAACGAGAAGTTGTTCCTGGGTCTTGCGACGCCATCGGTTTCCGGGATTCCGCACGACAACCCGATGTACGATCCAATCCAGGACACCTGGCTGGGACCGGACCGGGTGAAAGCCCTGGCGCTCTTTGCCGAGATCGGGATTTCCGATTCCGATGACGACAGGTTCCTGAAGTACGAGGACGGGTCTGACGTCCACATCATCGTGCCGGGCTCCGCCAACAGCCCGATGAATATC
>CAUZEO010000321.1:0-6107 GCA_963578625.1 Kiritimatiellia bacterium
AAAGCAGGGGCGGATGTTCAATTTGTCCTCGCCGACATGGATGAGTTGAACGGCGCCATTCAGGGGCCGTTCGACCTGGTACACTCAACGTATGCCCTCCCGTTTTCACACAATCCCGCCGCGGTGGTCAAATCCTGCGCCCGTTTGTTGACCGCCGCCGGCACGTTTCTTTTGACCACGGGGCACCCGCTTTATTCGGGAGAGTGGGTCGAATTTGAGCCCGGAGAGGAGGGTCTGTTTCTCCACAACTACTACCAACCGGAGTCAGACGTCCGCGAACCGGATCAATTTCACAAGGGAACCGCCGCAAACTACCACTCCATCGCCACCGTCATGAGCTGGTTGTTGGAGGCAGGGTTCGTAGTCGACCGATTTCTCGAGCCGGAGCCCTTGCCGATCCCTTTGCTTGAGGAGGAGGAAATCTGGAAACGCGTTCCCTACGATAGCGAAGAGTGGCGTTCGCTCTACCACGTACTGTCTGCGGTGCCGGTGGTGATGATTTTCAAATGCAGAATGAGGACGTGAGATCGATCGCTTTACCAGACTCTGCCGATTTCTCCGATCCAATGAGAATCTCGCTCACATGCCGGCCCCACTCCACGGACGGCTCTGGCTCCGTGTCGTTCTGAATGCAGGAGATCAAGTGAGAAAGGGCTCGCCGGCATCGCGGAACGATAGAAGCCTCCGACTCCTCCCCCTCGTCAAAGTTGAATGCCCGGCTTTTCCCGTCCCTGGTCGTCACCACGGTCAACGGCGCTTCGGGGCCAAACGAAATGGAACCTTCGGTGCCGTAGATATCAAATTCCCGGGGCGCAGGACCACTGAAGGTTGTGTAGTTCGCATTCACGACACCATGAAATCGTGGACTGAATTGCAGGATCGTAGTGGTATTGTCGCAGGCTCCCTGCTCCACCTCCAGTGCGCGCTCGGAACCGGACGACCATGACTTGTCGTACCCGTCCTGCGTAATCGATTCCGTAATCAATTCAGGATCGAAAAGACTCCGGCTCTCGAACCCGCGGATCCCGCTTCCAATCACGCGTCTCGCGGGACCGAACAGGTAGGTCAATACGGAAATCGAATAGACCGCGATCCCGTACAAGGGACCGCCGCCGCCCTTCTCCAGATAGAAAGAACCATACACGGGACTGCCCATCACAAGATTGGCGAGGAAGTAAAGCGGCCGGCCGATCGCGCCCCCTTCCAAAAGTTCGAGCGCTTTCCGGTAGGTAGGGCGCAGGTGCGGCGCGGGTTCAACAACAGCTTTCACTCCGGCGCCGCGAACCGCTTCTACGACGCGGTCCGCTTCCGCCGTCGTGGTCGCCATCGGCTTTTGCACCACGATATGCTTGCCTGCCCTGGCGGCGGCGATCGCGTACTCCGCGTGACCGCCGTGGGCACTGCAGATGACGACCGCATCGACATCGTCGCGAAAAATCAGCTCGCCTGCGTTGGCCGTACAGCCCCGCGCGCCCCACGCTTCTTTCGTCCTCCGGGCACGCTCCTCAATTACGTCGCAGGTGGCAATAAGTTCCGCCTGCCTGGTGATCTCGGGCAAATAGGCGCTGTTGGCGATATCGCCGCAGCCAATGATTCCAAAACGAATTTTACTCTTCATGATTGTAAAATATGGGTCTAACCGTGGGAGATTGTGGATTCACTGAAATTTTTGAAAGGAATTTCGCGCGTTTTACAAGTAGGAGGGGCCGAAATCGGGTAAAGTGTCGTACAGTGTGTCTCTATGCGGTGCTTCCGGAACATCCGGGTCTATCTTGCGGTCGTCTTTTCATTGGCCGGCTTCGTTTGCACCCATGCCCAGATGCAGTTCACCAACGTGACCACGTCGGTGGGCATCAGTCATCGTTACCAGTACCCGCCCTCCCCCGTTTCGAATCAGGAAACCCAATGGTCCGTGGCGGGAACCGTGGCAGAGGATTTCGACGGGGACGGCTGGATCGATTTGTATGTCCTCCAAACCGCTCTGGCGACCAACCATCTCTACATGAACTACGGCGGCACAAACTTTGTGGATGAAGCCGCGGCGCGTGGTGCCGCGTTGTCGGGCGATTTTTCCGGCGCTGCTGCCGCGGATTTTGATAACGATGGCGACGTCGATCTATGCATCACGCAGCTTTGGGGCCCAGTTCTGATTCTGCGAAACCTTGGAGCGGGCACGTTCGCAGTCGATACCAACGTTCTCGAGTTCTCCATGACGAAGGCCATGAGTCCGAGTTGGGGCGACGTTGACAACGACGGATTACTGGACCTGGCCTTGTCGCAGTGGGATACCAAACCGCAGAATCTTTGGCTGTTCAGAAACACCGGAACAAAGCTTGTACAGTACGAGTTCCGGCTCCAACTCAACCCGGACCAGCGAATGTTTTCTCCCTATTTCGCCGACGTCAACAACGATGGCTTGTCCGACCTGCTTGCCGTAGGCGACTTCCACAACTCGCAGCTTTACTTGAATCGGGGACAGGGACTGTTCGAGAGGACTACGGATGCGGCCGGCATTGGAACCGATGAAAACGGAATGGGCACTGCGGTGGCGGATTATGACGCCGACGGGGACCTGGACTGGTTCATTTCCAGCATCTACGATACCAGCACCCCGGAAGGAACCTGGGACGTGTCGGGGAATCGCCTGTACCGGAACAACGGAGACGGCACCTTTGCGGACACCACGGACACGGCCGGTGTGCGCGACGGCAACTGGGGCTGGGGAAGCCAGTTCGGCGATTTCGACAACGACGGCGATTTGGATTTGTTCCACGTAAACGGATGGCCTGAGGCGGCCCTATTCTCGATTCAAATGAAATTCAATAACCGGCCGGCACGGTTGTTCGAGAACCAGGGAAACGGCGAATTCGTCGATGTCGCGGCATCTGCCGGCGCGGACGATTCCGGGCAGGGGCGAGGATTGGTAGTTTTCGATTTCGACAATGATGGTGACCTTGACCTCTTCATCGCCAACAACCAGGAACTATTCGGCTTCGTCCTTCCCGCGACGCGTAATCCCGGCCCGCCGGTCCTCCTCCGCAACGACTCACCGTCAACGAATCACTGGCTGAAAGTAACGCTGGCGGGAAGTCCTCCCCTTCACCGCGATGGAATCGGTTCCCGGATCTACCTTACTGCGGGCGGGTTGACGCAGATGCGGGAACTCAACGCATCGAGCGGATTTCTGGCTCACGGCCCGGCACGAATTGCACATTTCGGGCTCGGTACGAATTCGACGGCGGGGGAAATTCGCGCGGAGTGGGCGGGCGGAAATACAACGATCATCAAGGGGGTCGGAGGCGACGTAGCGGTTATGCTGCCGAGTCCCTCCGCGGTCCTGTCAAAACGCAATGGCCTCGTCAATGAGATCGTAACGGCTTGCGGGACCGGGGTGCCTCCCATTGGTAACCCCCGGGAATGGCTCGTTGAAAACCAGGTGTACGCGGATCCGCTACAGATCTCTTTTCCAACCATTGGAACAAAAGCCCTTCGTTTGAACGTCTACGAATTGGATGGAACAACCCTGCTGCGGAGCGAAATCCATCGTATCCGTGTTCAGTTTAAGATGACAGGAATCGCGTCAATTCCCGGAGGTTCCAATCTGCAACTTTCCTGGGAGTGTGTTTCCGGACAGACCTATCAAGTGGAATCCCGGGAAGATCCGGATGTGCCCGCCTGGAGCACGATCGGCGAGCCATTGACTGCCGGGACCAACGGGATCTGCGCGGTAGTAGTCACCAATGGAAATCCGCGAAGCGACTTCCGAGTGGGGCTTATTGGCTCAGAGTAGGGGCCTTCGTTTCGGGAATATCCAAATTCGAAGGTCCAAGGCAAGTAATATTTTCCTTCGAAATTCGAAATTGTTCTCCCTTCCCCTCCTCCCGTTCTTACTCTTCGTCCCCCGGCGGAGGAGACTCCTTTCTTGCATTTATGCAGACAACTTTTCCGCCCATGTCGCGACAGTAAATCAGGCCTTTGGAAATTGTCGGTGCGGTCCAACATGTATTCTCCAGAACTTGGGCGCGCGCGAGGATGCGAAATGACGTGGGATCGGCATCGGCAATAACCAGTTCACCCGATTCGCTTAACACGATCAATCTGCCGCCGGCAGCGATCAGGGAGCCGACGCCGAGGCCTTCGTACTTCCACGTCAACTCGCCGCTGCTCAATTTCATGCATCGGACCTCGCCTCCGTAATCGGACACCTGGCCGTTAAATCCGTACAGGTGGTCATCAATGAGCACGCAGGAATTCAGAGCGTTGGCCATATTGGTATTCTTCCACAACAGTTCCGCTTCCAGTTCCGACGGCCTGAGAAGCGCGGCGCCTACTTTCCAACCCGAAGAGATAAACAGGGTGTCATCCCGAACAATCGGGACGACACAATTTGCGTCCCCCATAGTAGTCCATGGGTACCTGCTAAGCACGGTTCCGTCTCCGGCGTCGGCCACAACCAGGCCTTTCGTAGTTAGCGTCGCGAGGCGGGACCGCCCCGATTCATCCTCGAATATCATCGGAGATGAATAGGCAGAGTGAAGGCCGTCCAACTCCCATTTCTTCTCTCCCGTCTTGCGGTTCACTGCAAAAAACGTTCCGGCGTCAAAATAGACCAGGTCTCCGTGCACCAACGGGGAACCGGACAGTCCCCAGTTGGGAAATTCGTACCCGAATCGGCCCTCGATTCCGTAGTCCTTGTTGGTTTTCACCCAAACCGGTTCGCCGGTCCGGACATCCAGGCAATGAATTTGGCCAGTCCAACTCATAGTGTATACATGGTTGTAGTCCACGGCGGGAGTGGAGCGAGGCCCGAAAAACGCCTTTCGATTCGCCATGCAATCATAGGAAAACGTCCAAATTTCCCGACCGGTTTCGGCATCGAGGCAGAAGACCGTATCCGTGTCCGACGTGTTGCCCATGGTGTAAACGCGCCCCTCGAAAGGTACGACGGTCGAAAACCCTTTTCCAACTTCAGCGGTCCATTCTATTTTTGGCGAATCATCGCCCCAGACGACCCAGTCCGACTCGCTGGATACACCGGTTCGGTCCGGCCCACGAAAGCCGTTCCAATTCTCCGTTTCTGCGATTGCCGATACTCCCAGACAAAAAACGGGAATCAGCCGGATCCATGCATTGACTCTTAATTGTTTCATGATTTCACCATCTTGATGAAATGGTGCGATAATGTAAATCTCGACTACGCGGAAAAGGACCCGTATTCCGGATCTATCGCCGTGGCACGGCACCTCCGGCCCGTGGCCTGGGCAGGAGAAGAGGAAAACAAGGCCACGGTATGAGACCGGCGCTGCGCGTGGACAATTCTTCCTCACTCTCCTTCCGCAGGCCACGGGCAGGATGCCCGTGCCACACTGCCGGAGCTCCGGTTGGGCTCGGCAACACGGGTCAGCTATGGGGAAGTTGCGTGCTTGTCATTGTCACGATTCTTGTCGTACGGTCCGCGTGATTCGAGACTTTTCGCTCAATACTGAATCCAACCTGGAGAGAACCACCTATGGATGCCACGATGCACACCCGAATGCCTCTGCTCATGCCTGACGATTTCAGCGATCTTCATCTTTGCGGGTGGCGAATCGAGCCGGGAGAAGTGGGCCCCGAAAATCCTTTGCTGGAAGGAATTCTGCCCTGGAATTCCGGCGGCGTGGGCGCGCACAGTTCGGTTTTTCACGATCCCATCGACGGGCTGTGGAAGGGCTACCTCATGTGCACACCGCCGGAGACCTCGTCCAAGGATTGGCACAGTCCCTGGAATACGCCTTGCCACGGGTATCGTCATACCTGCTATTTCGAAAGCAACGATGGCGTCGAGTGGCGCGCGCCCGAACTTGGAATCTACCCATGGAAGGATCACCAGAACACCAACGCCCTCTTCGACCTGCACGAGGGATCGTCCCAGTACTCGTCTATCATGGTGCTCGAGGACGACCCGGACTGGCAGTACGAACTGTTCATCCTCCGTGAACCCTCCGCGCTTGCCCAACCTTTCAAGGGCTACGGGTACTATCGCTACCGCTCGCGGGACGCGAAGACATGGGAATACTGGGAAGGTCCCATCGTCGAGCCCATGTCCGGCGATCTTGCCTTCTTTTACA
>CAUZEO010000322.1:0-6098 GCA_963578625.1 Kiritimatiellia bacterium
GCGAATTCGGCGATGCCGTTCATTCGGTATGACTTGGGGGACGTGGCGCAGATGCAGTCCGGACCAATCGGCCAGAGACGCATCGCCCGGGTCCTGGGTCGTGAAGGCGAAATCATCAAGACATCCCGGGGTCGATCCGTGCACAGCACCTTTTTCTCCAAGCTGTTCAGGGATCATCCTGCCGTCAATCGATTTGAGGTGGTCCAGGAAGAGAATTGCGAGTTGCGAATCCGAATTGAAAGAAAGAAAAACACCTGTGCTCCCGAAGAAAACGTATGGCGGGCGCAAATTGGAGAAATATTCGGCAGTTCCGTAGAGATCCATTTCGAATATGTCGACTCGATAGTTTCGCTGCCATCCGGAAAACGGCGAAGTGTTACCACGGCATAGATACGATTTGTTCGTTGTTCCCCCGGGCACCCACGCGCTACGCTACTGTAACAGTCGAAAAATTCTGAAACGAGCCATCGCCCTGGCGGGGTGGGGTGGGGGGGGGATCCATCTCATTCAATGCCAAGCCACGAAGGCTCTAAACAGTTGCAGAGAATCAAGGCGCTCGAAGGTCCCTGGACCGGGTCCACCGTGACACATGAATCGACAGCGATCTGCGCCGTCACCGCGGGTGGACGCGCAGTGATGGAAACTTTGCATCCGGGTTCGCCCATGGGAATGGTATCGGTTTGTTATGATACTGATGACGGGGTTGCCATGACCCACTATTGCGCTCCCGGAAATCAGCCCTGCCTGGTTCAGAGCGACGTCTCGAGGAACTTGATCACGCTGGCACCCTCGAAAGATGCCGCCATCGACGTTGGCACGGAAGAGCATATGCACGGGGTCACGTTTAAATTCTTGGGCAAAGACAAGATGGAAGCCATCTGGATCCATGACGAAGATGGAGCACAAGCCGGCGAAGTGACTACGACGCTGACGCGACAGAAATAGGTTTTGCCGGGTGCTGAATCGAACGTAGCTTGGGTTTCCAGCCCGAGCGGCGCAAGGGACGATCATGGAACGCGAATGAATGGAGCAAGCTTTATCTATTCCCCCTTCATGATCTCCTCTTGCTCCGGGTCGGCCTGGAAGGCCAACATCCTTTACTCGCGCCGCGAGAGTGGCTACCCAATCACATCCAGCAGCGGGAATGGCTTTCGCAAGACATCCTTGCCGGGCGCGCGCAGGTGTTTTGCCAGGACCGTTGCGTAGACCGAGCGGAAATCCAACTGGTACTTCAAATCTCCACGTTCAAGATCACTCGGGGCCAGGCTGGGAAGGGTCCCATGTAGGCCCGCGATCAGGTTGCCACCGGCAAGAAACATCGGCGCAGCGGCGCCATGATCGGTTCCTCCGCTCGCGTTCTCCGACACGCGCCGGCCGAACTCGCTGAAAACCATCACCATAACCCGGTTCAAATTTCCCTGTTTTTTCAGATCTTTGACAAATGCATTCAGAGAATCCCCGAACTCCACAAGTAATCTTTCATGCGCGCCCTTCTGATTCGTGTGCGTGTCATATCCACCTTGTGAGACGTAGTAGATTCGGGTGGGAAGTCCCCCGGCAATCATTTTCGATACCGACTTCAAATCGTTCGCCAGGCGACCGTTCGGGTATCCTGTCGGGTTTTGGGCACTCCGAAGAATCCCGCGAATGTTGTCGCTGCTTACCTGTGCGTCCAGCGCGGTGCGCTCGAGAAAGTCCAACGGATCTTCCGTGTTCGACTGGCCGCCGCCACCTCCCAGCGTGCCGATGGATGCACCGGCATCAGCCTCGTTGAGATTCATTGCCGCGAACAACCCGGATTTTGCCTCCGCCGTCATGTCGTCCTCGTCAACTCCAACGAATCGATACTGATTTGGATCTCTGAAAGTAATTCCTTTTGGATTCGAAGCCGCGAAGGCCTGCGGTGTTTCATTGCCCAGACACACTGCAACACCTGCATCTTCGCCCTGGCAATGGTTGTCAAAGTACCGGCCGATCCATCCGTGTTGTTCATAGCGATCGGATTCCGAGGCGGTTTGCCAAATTTCCATTGACCGGAAATGAGATCGGTTTGGATTGGGGTAGCCAACACCCTGGATCACGGCCAGGTGTCCGTCGGAGTGGAGTTCATGCAGCCCTTTGAGGCCCGGATGAAGGCCGAAGTCGTCGTCCAGGGTGTGGCAGTCCCTCTTTGGGACACCGAGACGTGGCCGCACGCGGTAGTACTCGTCGTTTGTGTAGGGCACGACGGTGTTGAGCCCATCATTGCCGCCCGCGAGTTGGAGAACGACCAGGATCGGTCCGTCTTTTCCGTTGTCTGCCTGGAGCGCGCCGGATGCGGCGGCATGCAGTTCGTTCATCGTCGCCGCAAGAAACGAAGGCACGGTCCAGGTGAGGGCGCCTCCCACGAGGCCCGATCGCAGAAAACTGCGGCGCGTTTGAAAGGTCGTTTCACTCATAGGTTTGCCTCGATACAGTTTCAGGTCAGTTGGTATTGGGGTGTGCTCATCATGGCGTGTACCACGGCGCGGATGTCGTCGTTCGACCAGGCATCAGGCCCAGGCAGATCGGCGAAGAACTGATCAAATGCCGCGACATCTTTCGGGCGAAGGTCGGATTGGAATAGCCGCCATTGTAAATGCTTTCTCGCGGTGTCTCGCGATGCCCTTGCTTCTTTGGGCAATACCATATCCGGCTTCATGACCGGCTGCGAAATTTCGGCGCGGCGTTTGCGCATTTCCTGCCTGCGGGTTCTTCGAATTTCGGCATCATCCATGTCCATCATGGGCTCCTGCATGAACATTCGTCCCATTTCCGGGCCGCCCAGTCCGCGATCCCCAAATACTTCCTTTACGCTGTCTCCACCTTCCACCAGAACGGACGCGAGGTTGTAGCGATGGAGCAGGTTCGCGGTGGTGATCCAGGCGGAGCCGCCTTCCCAGCCTTTCACGTTGGGTGGCTCGAAGAGAGTCTGTCCAAGGCTGGCAGCCATGTAGGTGCAGAGCCCCGGATCCGGCAGGGGCGATTCCAGAACCTTCAGCGAACCGATCAACCACTGAACCGGACTCTTGATCTGGGTTCTTCCCGCCCTGGTTGAGTAAAAGGCCTGGCTTCTGAACATGGATTTCAATACCGGCCGGAGTTGGTATTCGTTGCTTCTCATTGTTGCCGCAAGTTCGTTGATGATTTCCGGCTCCGGATTCGAATACGCGAAAAACTCCCAGAGTTTTATCGACATGAATTCCGCGGCGGCGGGATGATCGAGAATCAATTTGATGATGTCTTCGCCGTCAAATCGGCCTGACTCGCCCATGAACGTTTTTACCCCGCCATCGTGATTTCGCGGAGCTTTGCGGAACGTTCTCGTCTCCCGATTTACGGTCCAACCCGTGAATGCGCGCGCGGCTTCGGCGATATCCTTTTCCGAGTAGTTGCCTTCGCCCAGGGTGAATAGTTCCATGAGTTCTCGAGCATAGTTTTCGTTTGGGGCTTTTTTTCTGGACTGCGCCCCATCCAAGTATGAAAGCATGGCGGGGTCCTTGGATACGGCGACGACCAGGTCCTCGAATGAACCTGCCGCATTCTTCCGGAACATGGCATTCTGCCCATACATTATATGCGCGGACTTTACTTTCTCAAAGCTTGTGGCGAAGTGTCCGTGCCAGAAGAGCGTCAACTTCTCTTCCAGGGGACGAGGAGATGTTCGCATTCGCTCGAACCACCATCCGCGAAGCTGGTTGATCCAAGCCTGGTTCAACCTTCGACGTTTTCTCTGCATTTCCCGCCGCTGTTCTTCGTCGGCGTCACGCATTTCGCGGCGGTTGGGAAGATCCGGAATAGGTTCGCGTGTGAAGGGAGGAGGTTCTAGACCGGCCCCGGTACCCTGATAGTCCACTAGATAATCAACCGCGCCGGTGGGGCCCAATTCATATAGTTCTTTGATTTCCGCCGGCGAGCCGCCGAATCCCGCGCGATTGAGCAGGTGTGCTACCCGCGCAAGGGTCCAATCCGATTTTGAGATCTCATTCAAGGCGCTGTACCTCTTTTCAGGCGTATTCCTTCGCTATTACCAGTATACAACGGTGGACACGGGCAATTATTGCACAGAAAACGCAGGGATTTATCTCGCCCGGGCCCTGCGCTGAATTTGCCGGGAATTGGATGAAGGAGCCGAAACGGATGTGACAGTTTTTCCGGACAATCCTCGTATTTTACATGTCGTGCACGATCTTGCCCGTGGTGGCACGGAGGGCCAGTGCGTGTCCGTTGCGGTGAGTCAACCGCAGCAGTTTGTTGCCGTGGTCCGCGGCGGCGGCGAACTCAAGAGGGACGTGGCGAATACATGCGGCCCGCCATTCGAACTGGGTATTCGAAAAATGGTGAGGTTGCACACCCGCCGGCGAGTGCTTGCTCTCTCGGAGCACATCCGCCGTAACGGGATCGACCTCGTACATACGTGGGATTCGGACGGGTCGATCTTTGGGGCCGCCGCCGCCTGGCGCGCCGGCGTACGCTGGATCACCAGCCGTCGCGACCTCGGGGAGATCTACTCATGGTGGAAACTCGCGCTCATGAAGCGCGCGGACCGTTACGCGGCCGCAGTGGTAGTGAATGCGGAGGCGATCCGCGCCAGGCTCCTGTCAGCCGGCATCCCGTCTGAACGTATCCGGCTCATTCGGAATTCGGTCGAGGTGGATCGGTTCGCACCGGATCCGGTGGGATCCGGACGGAGGGGGCATCCGGATTCCGAAACGATTGCACTGGTGTCCCGGCTTGATCCCGAGAAGGATATTTCGATAGCCCTTCAGGCGCTGCAAAGGATCATCCGGGTCCGGCGCGGGGCCATTCTGAAGATCGCCGGTGTCGGCCGTGAGCGAGATCGCTTGATCCGCCTTGCCGACTCGTTGGGGCTGGCCGGTTCGGTTGAGTTTCTGGGGAAAACCCGGAACGTTCCCGAGCTCCTGGCGGAGGCGCGCCTCGGCATTCTTACCTCACGATCAAATGAAGGATTAAGCAATGCGATTTTGGAATACATGGCCGCATCGTTGCCGGCGGTGGTTACCGAATGCGGTGGAAACAGTGAGCTTGTGCGACATCGGGAAACCGGATACGTGGTACCGCCGGAGGACGCCGCCGCACTGGCGGACGCTGTTCTTCGCGTCCTCTCAAACCCCGGGCTTTCAGCAACGATGGGGTGCCGGGGACGTGAGATCGTAAAGCGTGATCACGCGCCGGCCGCGGTGCAAGACGCATACCGCAGCCTGTATGCCGAGGTTCATAAAGATGTAAACAGTACGTAGTATCGGGATCACCCCGTCGGTGCTTTTCCCAAACTTGGGAATTTGACCATAAACCTCCTTCGACATTCTCGATCTTGAGCATTCGGAATTCGCCATTTCCGACGCCGTGCAAACTCCTCAAGGTGGCAGAAACCGGGCAATGTCCAATGTCGAATACTCCATGCCGAATTTCCAAGTTCGGGGAAAGCACCGATGAAACAACAATCACACAACGCAACAATGTGACAACTTTAAATCAGGACTCGCCCCTCGCCCTTGTCCCTTTCCGGAGGGCTCCGCTACACGGGTTGGATACCCGTGCCACGCCGAGGTTGCGCGCTTTAGGCTTCGCTACACGGGTCGGGTACTTCCTGGGGGGCGGGCGCGCCATGATTTTTCTTTTTTGGCGGGGCTGCCCAGTTCGAGTGTTCGGGCCAGACCGTAAGTCAGGTAGAGAACGGAGAGGGGGAATGCCTGGAGCGGTTCGCCTGCCCGCAGAGCGATGACCAGCGCCGGGGCTCCGATCAAGACAAGTAGCGGGACCAGTCCGGCAAGGGGGGCCATCGAACCGGCGACAACTGCAAGGCCGGCGCCCGCAAGCGCAAAAATCGACGCGGCGAGAAACAGGAACGTGAACACGGGGGCATGCAGTCCCGCCATTCCACTCCCGCCGGACCGTATTTTTCGATAGCTGCGACGGTTTGCGTGCCAGTACTGCTGCCGATAAAATTGCGAGAGCGTGGCCGGATCCCCGTGGTGAACAGCTTGAAGGGACGGGAGACCGCACACGTCAATGCCTTTTCGGGTCGCGCGTAATGCAAAGTCGGTGTCCTCTCCTGT
>CAUZEO010000323.1:0-6090 GCA_963578625.1 Kiritimatiellia bacterium
CGGACGTGAATACAGCGCCCTTTCAATCGCCCGAAATTCCAGGCTGCTGCCATATATGCGCGGTTGAACCCCCACGAACTCTCCCAAATTGATGCGGTCGGCAGATAGCTTTTTGGCTGTAGGTTCGAGTATGCCGAACCTCGTGGATCCCGCGTCAAATTTACCAAGTATACTTCGACTCCGTTGATCTGGTTCAGCGTAAGCGCATAGCTGGACGATTTCGATGAATCGATAATGACGCGGCTTTGCGAGTGACGCGCCAGAGAGCGGTAGAGTGTTTCAATTCGCCCCAGGTAGGTATTGTAGCGGGTCTGGTCCCGCTCACCGAGCCAGCGACGGCCCATGCGCAGCTGATCGTGGAGCTGGATGGTCTCCAGTACCTGCTGTTCGCTGAATTTTTCCAGCGTGTCCTCGATCACCGGCTTCCATATTGGACAATCCCACAGCAGTTCGCCACAACCGCACTGGTTCGTTTTGTCTTTGTAGTAATTCCAGAAAAGCCGGGGTTCGCCAGCGCCGAAACACCCCGGCACCTGGCCAAGAATCCTGCAGGTCAGCGTGGATCCACTCCGGGCCGTGCCGGACACGAACACGACCTTGATGACATTCTCGCTTATCATTTCAGAGGGGAGCTTACCACAAATAGCGAAAATTGGGAGGCCACAACCTCTTGCGATTGTCGTTTGCCGGCCCGGACAGGGTCATGGGTGCTCTCACGCCGGGTAGATGAATTTCAGGGGTTGGCCCGGGTATCTGATTTCCCGGCGAATAAAGCTGAAAGATTGGTCTCCCAGAGACATTTCCAGGCCGCCGCGGGCGGATTTTTGACTGAAAACCAGGATGGCCGCGGCGAAAAACACCAAATATATAGTGTTTTGTGGTATTTGCCCTTGCTCTGTGCCGATTCTAATGCCTCCCGAGTTGTCCACAGGCCGTTTGTGAAGATGCCAAAATCCGTCTGTTTTATCTTGTGCTAATGGCATTGCCTCACTTAATTATCGCCCTACCAATTGGAGCAATCGACGTTACTGGAGCGCAATATGAAACCAAGACTTAGCAGGAACCGAGCATTCGTACTTCTCACTGGCCTCGTCTTTACTGCGGGTGCCCTCAGCGCCAGCGCGGCACCTACGGTTAATTATGCTGATCAGGTCGGGGATACCGTTAGCTACACGTCTATCGCTGAAACGACCTTAACCGCCGGTGACCCGGACGAGCTGTTTGGGACGCCAACGATTGCCGGAAACACACTTAATTTTGATCCAGTCTCCTTCTCCTCTTTCTCTAGTTCCTCCGAGTTTGGAGATCCGGATGACGAGACCGCCGGCCGATTGACCTTCGACGTTGAAGCGTTCGCCGGGAATACGATCGACTTGATCGAGTTGGTAGAAGCCGGTGAGACCGACATCATCGATGTATTCGGACTTGGAACTGCCGACACGTTCTCAACCGTCCAGGGCGATGTGACATTGACGATTTTTGAAGTCGACGGAAGCACTCTTGGGGGGGGCCGCTGGTTATGAACAGTGGCGGAGGGATCCTGGACAGCATGACATTCGGTCCTTCCAATGGAGATTGGGACGCCGCCGCTGATGGCTCCGTTTCGGTGGAATGGAACGGCGGAATCGTACTTGATATTCAACAGGCACTCGTTGACAACGGGATCGCCTTCGCAAATGGAGCGACGAAAGTTTCTCTCGAGGTCGTGAATAGGTTGACCTCGGGCAGTGAACCCGGGACGTCTTCATTCATCTCCAAGAAAGATTTCCATTCCTTCTCGATTACGGCCATGGGCCGTCCGGTTCCGGATTCGGCGTCCACCGGAATTCTTCTTCTCCTCGCCTGCGGTTCCCTGTTGGGAGCCCGAAGGAAGCTTAGCGGCAAAGAAGAGTTAGGCATCCGGACACATAGAATTCGTAATCGCCGCGACGGCTCGTCCTTCGCGGCGGTTTTTTTTATCGGGCTTCTTTCGGGTCGACGGCGTAGGAAGAATACAAATGAAGGAGCCGTCGGCTCGGTTGAAAGGATGACTGGGATATGAGAAAGGAAGTTCAGGTCGTAGTCCTGCTGTGCGCGGTAATCGTTCTCCTCTTCATGAACGTAAGACAGTGGGGCACAATCCAGCGACTGGAACAGGAGGTGGGGAGTCTATTATCTGCGCCTGGGTTACAGCCTCCATCCCGGACCCAACCGAGCGCACTACCGGCTCTCGTTCAGCGGGCCGTCCCCATTTCACGTCCGCCGCTCGTATCCCAGGTGGCGCGCCGGGCTCCAGCTGTCGCGGAGCCTCCAAAGCCGTTGGTGCAGTCCCCGCCGGCGTTTGAGGCGATACCCGGCCCCGGCGACGCAATCGCCGAGATGTACGATCTACCCGAAGTGAAGGATATGATTCGGACGCAACAAAAAATGATGCTGGATCAACGGTATGGGGAATTGTTCGATAGCCTTGATCTCAGTGAAGATACCCAGGCAGCACTAAAAGAGCTGCTGACAGTGAAATTGACGGCGGGAATGGATAGCGGCTTAAAGCTGATGGAAGGAAAAATGTCAGCCGAAGAGTACCAGCGGCAATCACAGAGCGTGGGGCGGAAACTCCAGGACGCGGAAAACGGGATCCGTGAGTTGCTCGGCGAGAATGACTACGCGTACTATGAGCAGTTTGAAAATACCCAGATGGAGCGAACCCAGGTGGAGATGCTGAGGCAAAATCTTCCGCCGGAACGTCTTCCAACCTGGGAACAGGAAAATGACCTGATTCTCGCCATGTACGAAGAGCGCACCGAATTCGTTTTCGATGTGCCCGAACTCGAACACCCCGGTCTGGGCGTATCGGGAATGAACGAGGAGCAGATCCAGAGCCATCTCGACGAAATGGATCGTCTTCACGAGCAGTACCTGGTTCGCGCGGCAACCATCCTGGATGAAGAAACCCTGGAGGCTTTCAGCAACAGCCTTCAGCAGTGGCTTACCATGCAGGAAATGTCTCTCCGTATGGCCGCTAAGCTACTTCCGGCCACGGCCGCCACGAACTAATTGACAGTCTGATTGACGTTCTTTTAGGCTGTAGCACGGTCGTAAGACTGGATTTGCAGGATCCAGGTCATCATTTTCGGAGCTAATTGTGCGGGGGATTCACTACCACCAACGTGGTTGTTCGAGCGTCCTGTGTCGAAGGCTCTGGCCTTCGCAGGTGGTAATCTTGTGTGTGCTTTTCACGATGGCCTGTGAAATTGATGCTGAGCAACTTCGAATCTCCCTAGTCACGCGTGATGCATTGTCGGTCACTCTCAAGCTCGATTATCCGGTAGCCATGATGAACGAAGCTTGGGACGTTTTCAGTTATGATGCAGACAAAGGCACCTACAACGGTTTTTCTTCCGGTTGGGATCTTGCCCCTGCGTTATTGCTGACCGGTACGTTTCAAGTGGTCTGGAGTGATGTGGGTCAGAATGGGCGGCTCCCCGTGGCCGAAGTAACAAACCGATTCTATGCTGCGGGCAGTGTCTTCGCGGATCAGGACATCGACGGGCTCAGCGACGCAAGGGAGTTATTCCTGTATCAGACCGATCCAGGGGATCCCGATACCGATCAGGACCAGCTTCCTGATTTCGACGAGCAGATCAACCACGGGGCGGATCCCAACAATCCGGACTCTGACGGCGATCTTGTCGGGGATGGAACGGAAGTCGCGCAAGGTCGAAACCCGTTTGCAAATGCGATTTCCGACACTGCGGGAATATTGAATCTGGTCGTGCACACGCCGGACGCTCCCTGATTCGGACGACGAACCAGCTTCCTCACTCATTCGTCATTCGGGTGCTTCGTCATTTCTTGTTACTCTTCAATTACGTACGTGTATCGCCCGTTTCCGAATTTTCGGTACTGGCCGGTGCTGAGGCTTCCATCATCAACGACCTCGTCAATGCGAGTGAGTTCCGAGTCGGAAACGCCCGATGCAAATACGGAAACACCGGCGTAGGGATATTCGTCCGGCCCTTCCCAATTGTAGCTGCCGCCAAACACTGTGGGTGCGTTAAAGACTCTGGGCTCAATGTACTGCTCGATTTCCGGGGCGCTGGGAAGTTCCTGGTGGGAATCGTTGGGGTAACTGCCGAAGTCCATGGCGTACATCGCGAATGCGTGTCCGAATACCCGGCCGGAGGTCACATTCGCAACGCGCGTACGCCCTGGCTAATCGTTCAAGCGCGGACAAAGGAAGGTAGAGCGATGACCGCGATCAAACCGATGATCTCAACCAACGTGAATCCGTCTTTCCGCTTCTGTTTCATGTTCCGGAACACTGAACAGAATGTACCCTACTGAGGGGTACACCGGTCAGCCTTTGTGCGAGCGTGACATTTCGAGGCCTTTTCTCATCCGTTCCCATGCACATCACCCATTCCGCTCGGCGGTTCCGGCTGTCCCCATGGCATCGTCATCGTCGGTTGCGTGGCATGGTGATCACCTCGCGGCGGCTTGGGTGCGGAACCAAACTCTTCGATCCATCTCGCCAGTTGACGGCCAGTTTCTTTTACCGCCCGTTCGCCCTTTTCTTTCGTTGCCAGTGACGCTTCACCGAGCACACCGCTATCCGAATAGCTGGCCGTCCAAGATGTGATCGGGGCCGGGCCGGCCCCGAGAAGGTCTGTCCAGAAAAAATCGGAGTTGTTCTTGTTGTATTCTATATCCCCGTCCGAAATTTTATCTGTCCGGACATTGTCTTCGTCGAGATACATATACATGGACGTTTCCAACTCACCCGCATGAGCACATCCGCCCGGGAATTTACTCTCTCTCCATGTCGCATAAAATTCCTTGTCGACCGCCATCAGGGACCACCAGCAAACCGCGCTGCACTCGGCATCGGTTTCCAGGTTGATTCGCCGGGAGGCGAGATCGAGGTTTGGCCAATTGGAACCGTGCCCGTTCAGCAGGATGATTTTTTTGAATCCGTGGTAGGCCAGGCTTTTCCCTACATCCATGATCATCTTGATGAAATGTTCATAGTGGATGTTAATGGTCCCTGGGAAATCCATGACGTGGGCCGTATAACCGTGGACGATCGCCGGCATCACCAGAACCTTGCCGGGAACGGCGCGAGCCGCCTCCTGCGCAACACCTACGGGGCAGACGACATCCACATCCAATGGAAGGTGTGCGCCATGTTGCTCTATGGATCCAATCGGTACCACGACTACTTTTTTCGATTTCACGGCCTCGTTGATCTCCGGCCATGTCAGCTTCTCATATCGCCACGGTTCGCTCTTAGGCATTAAATCGTCTCCTCAGGTTATATCTGTTTTGCGAGTTCGTTTATCCTGCCGAATTCAGGGCTCGGGGATAAGCGGGCGAATGGAATTTGGAGTGCGGTGTCGCCGCTTTGCTCTGCCGGCGCACTCCAAAACCTCTGAACCCTAAATCCCGGATCCCCAATCCCCTATTCCCCATCCCGCATCAAGTGCGCAATTCCTTCACGATACGCTGGCAACCCTCGAGGTAAATCGTCACGTCAACGCTGAAGAGCATGTACCGTACGCCCAAGCCCAAAAGCCAACGCCCCATTTCCAGATCCTTGGCGAATGACCCGATGCACTTCCCCGCTTTATTCGCCTTTTCGCAGGCGGTCTGCAGCGCGGCCTCCACGGTGGGGTGTCGTACGTCGCCGGGCATCCCAAGGGATTGGGAGATGTCGTAGGGCCCAAGGAAATATACGTCGATCCCGTCGACCTGGAGGATCTCATCCAGGTTGTCGAGTCCCCGCTTACCTTCAATATGCACGATGATGCAGGTTTCTTCATTCTGCCGGTCGGTGTGACCCGGCGTGCCGTCTTTAAAGTAGTCCCCGGCCCGGGTAAATACGGAGAGGCCACGTTCGCCGAGCGGAGAATACTTCGCGCCCTGGATTAACTCCTTCGCGTCATCCACGGTGTTGATCTGCGGCACCTGCACTCCGGCGGCGCCAATGTCGAGTGCCCGAAGGATGAGTTTTTCGTTATTGTCGGAGACGCGCACGATGGGCGCGACCCCGGTGCCGTCCGCTGCGATGACCATATTGGTGACGGTTTCCATCTCGAGCGGTCCGTGCTCGGT
>CAUZEO010000324.1:0-6089 GCA_963578625.1 Kiritimatiellia bacterium
GTCCGGTCGTGGATCACTATCGGTTATGGACCGAAAAGGCCTTCAAGGTCCAGCAGCCCGTTGCGGATGCACAGGCCTTGTGGCCGCGCATGGGTGACGCAATACATCCCGGCTACCTCGGTCACGTTGCGTTTTTCAGGGAAATTGCGCCCCTCTTCGGCGTGGAAAAGTACTTCCCATGGGAAGATGTGGATGAATTCGAAATTCGGCGAAGTGCCCGAAAAGTTGTCTGACCACGTAATTCGGGCAATTTTTCACTTCATCTTTGGAACAATCCTGGGACTGTTGCCGGGAATCGCTGCAATTGCCCTGGCGGCTGACGAATTTACGAAAGCCCACCGCATCGCGATTATTATAATCGTCGCTTTCGGGACTCTTTTTTCAATCCTCGGCTTGTTTACGAGAGGGCGATACTTGAAGCCTCTGCTCAGCTTCTTTGGGCGTGAAGTCGAACGGTACTGGCATTAGCGCACTATTCAGTAAGGAAATGAAAACAACTCCGCAGTTCAACGTTACTACATATGCAGCGCGTTTCCGGCGCGATGGATTCTCGATATTTGACGGTATTCTGAGCAATGTAGAAGTGGAGCCGCTACGGTGCGCGGTGGCGTCAATTCCGGAAAGAGAAGAGGTTCGCCGAAAACACAGCGTGTATGGCGTTCGAAACCTTTTGGAAATTTGTCCTGCCGTTCGGCGACTTCGCGTTTGCCACCCGCACCCTCTTCTTCGACAAGGTTTAGGACATCAACTGGGCGCTGGGCTGGCACCAGGACAGCGTAATTTCCGTGTCCTAACGGCATGACATTTCCGGTTTCAATGCCTGGTCCCGGAAGGCCGGCGTGTGGCAGGTCCAACCTCCATCTGAAGTTCTCGAAAATATGATCGCGGTGCGAGTTCACCTCGATGACTGCGGCATGGATCACTGTCCTCTTCGCGTCATTCCCGGATCCCATCGCCATGGCTGGCTCGATGATGAAATCGACGAGTGGAAGCGGCGGGGTTATGAAGTGACTGGCGCGACAGATTGCGGGGCTTGGTCGCGATCTGCCCTCTTATCCTGCACGCTTTCTTCCGAATCAAGATCAAGCGGCCACCGCCGCGTCATACACATTGAACATGCCCGCGACGAACTGCCCGGGGCATTGGACTGGAACAATCGCATCGGGTCGGCAGATGCGACAACGCATGGTTGAATCCGCGATCATCGAACCCCCACCTCTTCCGAGCGGGATTAGCCTTGCACGATCATCTCGATCGCGTCACGCCTTCCCTCGGGTAAATCGATCGTGGCGGCGGCTGCATTCGCCTCGAGTTGGTCGATATTGGAAGCGGAAACGATGCTGGGTCCCATGCTCGGAAGCGAATGCATGTACGCTAGAGCCAACCGGCTGGTAGGCAGTTCCCACTCCTTTGCCCGATCCGAAAGCTGGCCTAGTTTTCCCATCACCTCAGGTGAACAAAGCGCCTCCAGGCCTGTTTCATCGAATAACCGGTCACCCTCGCCGGCCTTCGCCGGGTCCAGGTACCGGTCGGAAAGGAGTCCACGGGCCAATGGACTGTAGGGGATGAAGGAAATTCCGTTTTCGGCGGCGTAGGCAAGCACGCCTTTCTGCCCGGGGTTTTCTCCGGTGAGAATATCAAACCTGTTCTGCACCGCGACAACCCGGCAACGAAGAGAGCTGGACACCTCAATCCCGCGATACAATTCGAGCTGCTCGACCCTGAAATTTGAAACGCCAAAGTAACGAACGGTCCCTTCGCTTACGAGATCCTCTATCGCCTCCAGGCTCTCTTCCGGCGGCGTCGCGTCGTCGAACTGATGAAAATAGAGCAGATCGATCCGGTCCGTTAGCAGGCGCTCCAGGCAGGCGTGCACGCTGTCCCGGATATTGGCGCGGCCCAGACCGCAGTGATTCGGCGTCAGCCCGTCCATCAGGCCGCATACCTTCGTACAAAGTACGATGTCGCGACGCTTCTCCGGATTCCTCTCGAACCAGGTTCCGAGCACCCGCTCGGAATTACCTGAACTTTCGTTGTAGCGATTGGCGGTATCCCAGAACGTGACCCCGAGTTCCCAGGCCCGGTCGAGAATCTCCAGGGACGTTCGTTCGCCGGTGCGGGCGCCGTCGCCGGTCTCCGGCAGCCCCATTTTCCAGGTGCCCAGACCCGCCTTCGAAGCACGCAGGCCGGAATCTCCCACCCGAACGAAAGGCATATCGTGGAATTCGTTTGCAGAAAATGGTAGCTTGTATAGGTTGGTCTTCGGTTGACGGTGGTTCATCCTCCGATTCTTGCGCACTAAGTCCCTACCTCTCAAGCACAGATGAAATGAATACTGCTGATTTGTGTGCGCTCCTCCCGGTCATAAAGGCCTCATCATGATCCGGCGTCTGATGTCAGCTGATGTCCGGGACCAAACTCAGGCTGAATTCCAGAGACATCGCGCAACCGTATTTCTGCCCGCAATTTTATTCTACCTTTGGGTCGTCCATCCAACCGTTGGAACCCCGCGGAAGGATTCGGGCTTGTCAGCGAAAATTCGCTGGGATACGTTCGCGTAGATGAGCAACAGGAGTGGAGGTAAGGGGGCATGATCGATCTGCTTCGCAGACACGACCCGGGTCTCATTGAACTGGCCTCCGAAGATGGGGCCGTCCTGGTTTCTCCCGCCTTGCAAGGCAGAATTTTCGCGCACCTGGAAGGGGACCTGCTTCATCAGCTGGATATCGAACGTCTCGAAGCGCCACTCCCGGGCGAGTTCAACAACTTGGGGGGAAACTCGCTCTGGCCTGCCCCGGAAGGGGGCCCGTTCGCCTTCAACTACATGCCCGGCAGCGGGGAGTGGGTCGTCCAGGCCGGCATCGCCGACCAACCGGCAAGCGTCACCTATCTCAGCAAGGGTGAAGTGGAGATCGAAAAGCAGATCAACCTCACCAATCGCCATGGCACAACCCTCGACCTTCGCTTCAACCGCCGAATCCAGATCGTCGGCGCCCCAGATCTCGGCGGCTTTCCCGGGCTCCAAGGAATTGCATACCACACCTCCGATACCTTCGAGCCGCTTGGCTCCTACCGCGAGGACGAAGTCCTTCTGGCTCCATGGTCCCTGGAACAATTCCCCGGGGGGAACGGGGTCACCGCATTTGCAAAGGTGAAGGATCCGTCAACGGCCATTAATTTCGATTTTTACGGAATGCCTGAATCACCCCCCATTTATGGCGAAGATTTCTTTTCCACCTCACTTGGTGGCACGGCAAAATATCAGATCGGCATCAAGGTAGCCAATGAACCGGAAGTACTGGGCGCCCTGGATACCAACCGAAACCTGCTTCTGCTTCGGCATACCGAAAAGAAGGACGGGCTTTACTTCAATATTGCCGACAACGATCAACCGGAGGGACCGGGATCTGCCGCCGACATGTACAGCGTGTTCAACGGCGGTGACCTTGATTTCTTCGAGCTCGAAACCATTGCCCCGATGCAAATCCGGGACGGACTAATAACAACCAGCTCGCTGCACTCGGCCTCAATTATGTTGCGGGGACCGGTGCCGGATCTGAAACTCTGGGTTAAAAATCAGTACGGAATTGATCCGGCCAACTAAGCGGACGTTGCACCACAGGAAATTGCCATGCGATACGAAATGATGTTGCCTCACCAGCTTCGACAGGCAATGGATGAAAACTGGCCGGCGGTCCTGCCGCTCGGGGTTCTGGAGTACCACGGCGAGCACCTGGCCATCGGGATGGACACGCTCGCGGTTCTGCGCTGCCTGGAACAATTGGAATCCGAAATGAACATCATTATCTTGCCGCCGTTTTACTACGGCGCCGGGAGCTATGCCGTCGAAGGGCCGGCAGGCACAGGAACCATGCAGGTTGACACCGAGGCCCTGGTGCCGTTCGGGCACCACTTTTTCCGCAGCCTTTTGCGGAACGGATTCCGAAATATTCACGCCATAATTCATCATCAGTCCGAAAACTTTACCGCCGGCATGCCGACCGACCTCTCCTTCAAGCTGGCAGGGCGCAAGGCCATCTTCGAGTTCCTGATGAATGAGCGCGGCGAGGGATTCTGGGGCGATAATTCCATGGCCGACTATTACGAGAAGCACGATGCAGGCGACAATCCGTTTAACTGGGTGCAGATTCATCCCCTGATGGACGAGACCATCATCAAGGAGTATGACTTCGATCATGCGGGGATCGGGGAGACTTCGCTCCTGATGGCATTGGACCCCGCCGGCGTTGACATGGACCAATTCTCCGATGAGAAGTGGTATCTTCGAACAGCTAAGAACGCGACCAGGGAGTACGGCCAGCAGGCAGTCGACAAGATCCTGAAACGGTTGCGGAAGATTCTCAGCAACTAACCCGAATATTTCACCGGAGAAATACAACGACCCAGGAGAGTGACGATGCTTCAGATACCCGATGGGGAATACAAAACCAGACTCCGCCGCCTCAAAGCCAAGATCCGAAAGGCGGGCCTGGATGCGGTTCTCATTCACGGCAACGAAGGGGATTGCGCGAACGTCAGGTATTTGTCGGACTACTGGCCGACATTCGAATCCGGCGGTGTCTTTGTGCCGGCCGAAGGAAAAGCCATCCAGTTGATCGGCCCGGAAAGCGAAAACTACGCCAAGGGACGAAGCAAGATCAGCAGCATCTTGAAGATGGTGGAATACCGCGAGTCCGCGGAGCCGGAATACCCCGGAATTCCGGTGGCGCACTTTCAAGACGTAGTCAAGAAGGCGATGCCGAAAAAACGGCTGAAGAAACTGGGGCTCATCGGGTACTCGATCCTTCCGCTGCCGGTTTATGACAGCCTCCGTTCGGAGCTGCCGAATGTAAAACTCTCAAAGGCCGATTCCCTGATGGTGGAATTGCGACAGGTGAAGAGCGACAGTGAGATCAAGCTCATGAAGAAGGCCTACCAGGTGAGCGAGAAAGCGGTGGAAGCTGTACTGGCGGAAATGCGGCCGGGGATGACCGAACTCCAGGTCATCGGAATCGCCCAGCGGGAGATCTACCGGCACGGCGGGGAATACGAAGGCCATGCGCTCTATTGTTTCTGCGGCCCCGCGACCAACAACGCCATTTCCCGGCCAACGCACAATAAGATTAAGAAGAACGAGGTCATTCAACTGAACCTCGGTGCCCGCGTCGGCGGCTACTCGTCCAGCGTCGGCCTCCCCGTCTCGTTCGGGAAGTTACCCGCCCGGAAACAGCGCCTGGTAGACTTCGGCCTGGAAGCGCATGCGCACACCATGAGTCTGATGAAGGCAGGAAAGCCCGCGGCACAGGTCGTGGACGAGTACGAACAGTACGTAAAAAAGAACGGGTTTGGGAAGTACATGCTCTATGGACCGTGTCATGCGATCGGATTGATGGAAGTGGAGCCCCCGTGGATGGAATCGACGTCGAAATACGACCTCCAGGAGAACATGACGTTCCAGTTGGACACCTTTTTCTACGACAAGGACTTCGGCCTGAGATGGGAAAACGGCGTCCGCGTAACGAAGTCCGGCGTAGAGCAGCTTTCGCGAAAATTCAAGAAGCTGGTTCAGCTGTGATTCACAGACTTCAGCATGGCCCTTGCGTGATCGATCGTCACTCCGGTCTGGTCCTTGCCGCCTAGCATGCGGGCAATTTCGTCGACCCGTTCATCGACCTCGAGAATATTTACACCGGTGAAGGTGCGATTCTGCCTGACTTCCTTCTGGACGGCGAGGTGCGCACTGCCGAAAACCGCTACCTGGGGAAGATGAGTAATGCAAAGCACCTGGTGGTTCTCACCCAGCCGCGCAAGCTTCCTGCCGACCACGGTTCCCATTTCTCCGCCGATATTCGCGTCAATCTCGTCGAAGATAAGCACCGGGATCCGATCGAGTTCGGCCAACACGCCTTTGGTTGCCAGCATGACACGTGAAATTTCGCCGCTGGAAGCGATCGTCCGAAGGGGGCGCATGGCCTCTCCCACGTTTGGCGCGAAGCCGAACTCCACATCGTCGAGCCCCGTGGGCCGCGCATCGGCCGCGCCCTCGACGTGCACGGCGAACGCGCCGCGTTCGAATCCCAGGGAGCGCA
>CAUZEO010000325.1:0-6089 GCA_963578625.1 Kiritimatiellia bacterium
ACATTCCTTTATTGGCACGTCGCCCTCGCCGAGGACGCAGGCCTTCCAGAACCCCTGTGCATCCCTTTTTACGTCTTTCAGGTGCACCTGGAAAGCTTTATGTGCCGTCCGGCGTACCCCATCCAGAGGATCCTCTCCGCCGGTGCTTCGAAAATTCCCAATGTCCACCATGAAGCCGAAATTTGGTGAATTCAGTTCAGATTCGTAATAGAGGAGGTGTTCGGAGTTCGCCGCGATGCCGCCGTGATCCTCCAGGGCAAGCCTCACCCCGCGGGCCGCAGCGTATTCGTTGCACTCGCGGAAACAGTCAACGGCGTATTCCCTGGCTTCATCGAATGTAACCTCGAGGCCTCCACCTCCACCGAAAATGCGCAACACGTCCGTGCCCAACCGTTGCGCATTGTCCACGGCATGGTTCACTTTCTCAACTTCCTCCGCGCGGCGATCCGCATCCGGAAAGGCGAAATTGTTTGCCACAATGTATCCGGACAATTTCAAGTTTGCGTCCTTGAGCCATGCTGGGACCGATGCGAGTTCATTGACTTCATCGTCCCAGTAGTATCCCAGTTCAACGCCTTCCAGGCCCAGTGATCCGGCATAGGCAATGAAATCCTTCACCGTCATCCCACTGTCCTTAAATAGCCGGTGTGCACTGTAAATGGTCATGCTTTGTTGCATGGTATCGCCCCCTTTGTTCAAAGTTTCAACTCTCACTTTCCCGCGTCCACCGAAATACGATGCCCAGATTGAATTCGGAACCTGTATCCAATAACTTGTAACCCTCCAGCAAGTCATCGGGCGCATGGAGCCGGTGCGTGATCAGCGGAGCGATTCGGATCGTTCGCGATCGAATGTTTGATATCGCGTCCAGCATATCCTGTTGATCCTGGCCGATGGTGGTCTTGATCGTGATTTCGCGGATCTTGATCGCATCGAGATCAATGGCGCACCGGTCTTTGTCGAAGTATTGCGCCTGCAGCAGCAGGCGGCTTCCCCGTTTCATTTTTTGTACCATGGCGTCGATCGTTGGCGTGTGTCCTGTCGTGTCGTACAGCGCATCGAAACCGTCCGGGGCCACTTCCGTTAAATTCGGTTCGAAATCGTACTCGTCGTGCGAGAACGCAGGGACTCCCAGGCTGTTGGCCAGCGCGCGCCGGGCAGGATCCTTCTCCAGCAATACCGGATGCGCCTGCCGCAATGCTGCCCACTGGGCCGCGCAGAATCCAATGATACCTGCCCCGATGATCATTACCTTTTCGTGCCGGGAAATCTCCAGAAACCTAATGCCCCGGTTGGCGACGGCGGCCAGGACGGTGAAAGAAAGTGTTTCAAGTTCGAACGGATCCGGGCGCTTGGCGCTGAGAAATGTATATCCCGCGGGACGGCTTACGGAGTACCCGACATGCGCACCCCACATACTGTGGATTTCTTGTTCCCGCCAACGGTTTCCGGATCCGTAAACAATGTCCCCCACAGTAAAATCCTGCATGTCCCGCCCGACGGACTCAACCACGCCGATGCGATGGTAGCCGGGAACGCACGGGAACTGCGTGCCGATGTGCTTGCCCCGCAAAATCCACCGCTCCGTACCCGGGGAAATGGCAGACACCAGCGTGCGTACGCACATCTCGTCCGCCTCGGGCTCGGGGATTGTCAGCTCGGTTACCGCGTATTGGTTCTCATTCGGAAAGAACAGTGCATGTGTGTTCATGTGTCACCTGTTCCGCATGGCTCGACACGATATGGCGCGGAATTCTTGCTCCCAGAGATTTCGAATCACTGCCTTGACGACCTGCATCTGCAGTTCCATGGGAATGGAGACGGTCCCCCGGTACCCGCTGGTGGCGCCGCAGAAATTGTAGGCGAGCGGGTGGAGCACCATGCCGCCTGTCTGATCGGCCGCCAGGGCGCCCGCGCCGGCCGCCACATACATGTCGGTCCCCATGGGAAGATTCGGGCCGTGGCATTCCTGGGTGCCGACGGGAAAGGATGCCACGTCGGAGTCCTTGATCCCGTCGAACAACTCCGGCCAGGTAAATTCGTCAACCAATGCTTTCTTGCGGGGCATTTTCGTTTCTTCCGGAATTCGGTTTGAAGCAGAACATTCCTACCAATCCTCATCTTTCACACATTTCTGCTTTCGAGCGACAAAAAGCGTGAAAAAGAAAAAATAAAAAGCCCGGTGGGAGCGAGAACAGAGCTTCGCTCGCTGTTCCCTCCGTGAGCTATTTCGAAAACCAAATCGGACTCGACCAGGCCATCTGATCGTTCGCCTGGCGGATCCGCAGGCGGTAGAAATCCGTTTCGGCGCCGCTGCCTTCATCGTCCACGACGTTTGACCAACGGAAGTCGTACTCCGGAACCGCGCGGCAGAATCGTACGTTTTCCCAGTACAGTCCTCGCAGGCTGTGCACGCGGGAGCCACGCATAAGCTCCTCCAGGGTATGCGCATAGTGGCACCCATTGACTCCCAGGTTGATCACTTCTTTTGCAGGCATTCGCACGGTCAGATTCACGGCCTGCGGTTCCGCCGTGAACTCTTCCTTGATCTGGTGCATTCGGCTCCGCCACGCACACGAGGAGTCGTCCACATGTTCAATATGGTGCGGCAGGTCCGGCTCTTCGAACACCTCATTGAAAAGCGAAACGATCCGCGGGCCATGAAAACAGGGTTCGACGGATTCCTGGCATCCGGAGGGCACGCGGACTACGGCATCCCAGTCCACCGTCTGCCCGCCCCGAAGCCGGCCCCATTCGATGCGCAACTTCGCCCTGATGATCCCGTCCGGCACCGGTGTCACCGTTCGGGAACCTCGCCAGTGCGCGATGCACTCTTCGTTTCGCAAAAGAGCGACGGTGTCGATGAAATCACACGCATCGATGTCCATACGTATCTCACGGCCTGCTGCGTCCTCCATGGCGTCACCGCCGAGTTTGCTCGGTGGAGCGAGTGATTTTGCACTACTACTCGCGAAAAAAGAAAACTTGAGCCCGCGAGGAGCGATGGAGGAGCACCGCTCCACCTTCGCTCTAATTGGGCGCTATTTTCTTTTTCACTTTCCGTAGTGCAGAATCCCGTTCCCCACCGAACAAGTTCGGTGGGGTCTGGGCCCCAGCAAGCAAAAGGCAAAATCCGCACTTTCAAGGGATTCCTGAGAACTTGTTAGTTAGTCCAGTCCGATTTGTGGGTAAAGAGCAGGGCAAGCCTTTGGGGGTTCGCCATCGTCGGCTTGCAATTGTGATTAACATCATTTTCCTGTAGAGTGCCAAGCCATCAATTTTCCCGCATTACTCCGCAAATGACTTTCACCGCTGTCCTACTGATCCTCTTCTCTGTTTTCGTTCATGTGGGATGGAACCTGGTCGGGAAACAGGCCCATCCGGCGACTGCGCTTTTCCTGGGTTCGGCGGCAGTGGATTTTATCTGCAAAATTCCGATTCTTATCTGGGCATGGCGGTTCTACGCGGACCTGCCGGCGCAGGTGTGGGTCGCCGTGGTTTTCACCGGTGCATGCCAGGCCATTTATTTTATCGGTCTGGCCGGGGCCTACCGCACGGGCGATTTGTCCGTCGCTTATCCCCTGGCGCGATCCATCGCGCCAATGCTCGTTGTTTTGGCGGCGATTCCCCTGGGCCGGGCGGAGCATATCAGCACATTCTGCACAATGGGGATCCTGCTGATTCTGTCGGGGGGATTGCTGCTGCCGATGAAGCGCCTCGGCGAACTGCGGCTTGCAAATTACCTGAATGCCTGCTGCGTGTGTGCGCTGCTCGCGGCGCTGGGGACGGCCGGCTACTCGCTGCTGGACGATTTCGCGCTCCGGGCGATGAGAGATCAATCCGCCCCTTCGTTCGGCGTGTGGAGTGCCGTGTTGGTTTATGTACCTGTTCAGTCAATGAGCACCCTGTTCTGGTTGGGATCCTACGTGCTGCTGAATCCCAGGGAACGTGTCGAGATCCCCACGGTGATTCGAACCCGGAAAACGGCCGTGATCTTGACGGGCATCGGATTCTTTGTCGGATACTTCCCGGTGCTGGCTGCACTGGCCTATGTCTCTGAAGTCAGCTATGCCGTAGCTTTCCGGCAGCTCAGTATCCCCCTCGGCGCGCTACTGGGGGTCGTTTTTCTGCGTGAACCCGGTTACCCGACCAAGTTTATAGGCGCCGGGCTGATTTTCATGGGCGGAATGATGGTGGCGCTGGGATAGAACTCATTTTTCATTTTTCATTTTTCATTTTTTTTGTATGAAATAACCACGCAGGTGCTCGGTACCGCCGATCCCATTCAAGAATCGCAAATCGAAAATCAAAAGTGGCCCGAAGTTTCACTAGGAAGGCTGGAAGTATGCAGAACCACGAAATACAACATGAGGCTCTTTGTGCCGACTCCCGCAGGGCCTACACTGGCCCTCTTCGAGCTGCCCTGCTGGATTGGGCGGGAACGACCATGGACTACGGTTGCTATGCACCCGCCGTGGTGTTCATCGAAGTGTACCGGCGCCATGGCGTGGAGATCAGCATGGCGGAAGCGCGCATGCCGATGGGCGCTCACAAGAAAGTGCATATTCGGAAAATCTCGGAGATTCCCGAAGTCGCCGAACGCTGGAAGTCGGTTCACGACCGGCCCAGCAACGAAGAGGATGTCGAGGCGATGTTTCAGGAGTTCATCCCGCTGCAGTGCGACTGCCTGGCGGAGTATGCGGACCTGATTCCGGGAACCCTCGAGACCGTGACCGCGATGCGGTCGCGGGGTTTGAAGATCGGGTCGACCACGGGATATTTGCCGGAAATGATGGAGATCCTGTTGAAGGAGGCGAAAGAGCGAGGCTACGAACCGGATTCCACCGTCTGCGCCGGAGACGTTCCGGCGGGCCGGCCTGAGCCCTGGATGTGCTTGCGAAACGCAGAAATCCTGGGGGTGTATCCCATGGAGGCTATCGTCAAGATCGGTGATACGCTTCCCGATATCGAAGAGGGGCTCAACGCGGGCATGTGGACGATCGGCCTGGCCAAAACGGGCAATGAACTCGGGTTGAACGAATCGGAAGTTTCTGCGCTTTCGGATCCTGAGTTGAATGCCAGGCTGAATCGGGCGCGCCAACGCATGCGGGAAACAGGTGCGCACTACGTGGTGGACAGCATTGCGGATGTCATGCCCGCCCTGGACGAAATAGATGGGCGGCTGAAGGACGGAGAACGACCGTAAAAGACAAACTCCTCTTTACTCCCGGGCCCCTGACCACCAGCAGGGCCGTGAAGGAAGCGATGTTGCGCGATCTGGGGTCGCGGGACGGGGTGTTCATTGACCTGGTGGCGGGCATTCGCGTGAAACTACTGGATGTGGCCGGCGTTTCAAAAGAATCAGGCTTCGAGGCAGTCCTCATGCAAGGCAGCGGCACCTTTGCCATCGAGTCCGTCATCGGCTCGACGGTGCCGCGAGACGGTAAGCTCCTGGTGATCGTCAATGGGGCGTACGGGGAACGCATGCTGAAAATCGCCTCGGTATTGGGCATTGAAACGAGCGTCCTTCAGGTTCCGGAGAACCGCAAACCGGATCCCCGGGATGTTGAAGCCATGCTGCGGAAAGATGCCTCAATTACCAACGTGGCGATCGTCCATTGTGAAACGACGACCGGGATGATTTGTCCGATCGGACAGATCGGACAGATCGTGAAGTCCCTGAACCGGATCTACTTCGTGGACGCGATGAGCAGTTTCGGCGCGGTCCCGATTTCGATGGACGAAGCAGGAATCGATTTCCTGGTCTCCTCGGCGAACAAATGCATTGAGGGTGTTCCTGGTTTCGCGTTTGCCTTGGTTCGACGAGATGCGCTGGTAGCGACCGAAGGATCTGCGCGCAGCCTGAGCCTGGATTTGTTGGGCCAGTGGAAAGGCCTGGAACGCGACGGACAGTTCCGGTTCTCGCCGCCCACCCACGCCCTGCTTGCATTCGATCAGGCTCTCGATGATTTGGCGGGGGAGTCCGGCCACCGGGAACCCTTTCTTCGTACACTGGAAAAACGAATGGGGATCGCAAATTTCGGCATGGGTACCCGCACGAGGGTATATCAAGCGCTGAGAACATTCCG
>CAUZEO010000326.1:0-6065 GCA_963578625.1 Kiritimatiellia bacterium
GCGTGGGGGGTATCTCACCGCTTTTTGCGCATCCATGGGGGCGATGTACATCGCATCCATGGATGATCCACAGCGCTCGATCGTTCGCGACGTTTGTATGGTGGGGTGCCTTACGCTGGTAGTTCTCAGTCAAATGACGTGGATTGCCGGCTTGCTGGTTGTTTTGTTCGGGCTGGCGTGGCGTCGGCGCAGACTTCGATGGATGGCTGCGTGCGGAGGAGCCGCGTTATGCACAGTGACCTTGCTGCACCTGTGGTTGCGAACGCTGACGGAGCACACCTGGAATCCACCCGGAATCCGGCCTCTGCGATTGATCAGCGAGCTGCCATCACTTCCGTCCCGACTCTGGGACCTGGCGACTTCTCACCTGTTTGTCGGGATCAATACTAACCAAGGGTATCAGGTTGCAGGCCTGGGTTTTATTCTCCTGGTAGTGTTCGGCACAATCTCCCAGGTCCGCCGCCTTACCCGGAGGAGTTGGTTTCCTGTTTCCCATATTCTGGCTGCCGCGACGGTTGCCCAGGCGGCCGCCTGTTTGACCCTGCCGGCGGAGGCGCGATATTTGCTTCCCGTTTTGCCGTATGCAATCGCTTGGCTGGCAATCGAATTCTCACGATTCCGGCAGACAAGCCGTGCCTCCGTTGCGTTGGTGGCTCTCGCGTTTGTGCTTCTGGGCACGGGGGGTGTTTTTGGAGTCTTTCAAATGCACTTTCGTCCCGGGTACGACAAACCATCACGCGACGACAATATGCATAGGCTCGCCGAGGTCCTGGTAGAGGAGAACTTCAAGTTTGCCTTTACTCAGCACGCCATGTTGATGTGGCAACTCACCTACTACAGCAGCGAACGCATTACGTGTCGATGGATCAGGAGTGAAGAGCGGATTCCCGGCGTCGTCGAAGCGGTTAACGATGCGTTTATCGAGGGAGAACCTACCGTACTGATCGGTACATTCGGGTGGTCCGCGAAGATGGTGCCGCGGCCGGAACACGAAACGTACGGTGTCGAGGGTTTGCCCTTCGAATTCCTGCCCTATCCTGAGCTTTCGCAACTTGAGCAGCTTGGCTTTGAAATGTGATTGCGGCAGTCTAGCTCAATGTCTTCCTTTCTCGACCTTTCTGAAGATACTGCTATGACAATTGTTCGCGATGCCTTTTTGTCGGTCAATCACATGAACATGGAGGAAGTTGAAGTATGAAATTTGGAATTATTCACTACCGGGCGCCAGGCGACACGATGGAGGAATTTCTTGACTACGTTGCGGAGACTGGATTCGATGTCATCGAATTCCAATGCCAGGATGTGTGGTCGGAGGAACTTCAAAACCCGGAAAACGAGGCGGAAAAATTGCGGGATCAACTGGAGTCGCGTGGTTTGCAGGCCAGCGCGCTGGCAACCGGAAACGACTTTGTGCTGGAAGATGAGGCAGGTGTTCTAGCCCAGGTAGAGAGAATGGACCGGCTGTCGAAAACCGCGGTGATTCTAGGCGCAAAGGTTTTGCGTACCGAGGGTGGGAGTTCGAAAGACGCGGTGCCGCAGGAAAGGGAAGGCCGGGCGATCGGCGAGTGCTTGAAGCGCTGCATTGATTTTGCCGAACGCGATGGGACCTACCTCGCAGTAGATAATCACGGAACCGTGACCAACAATCCGGATACATTGCTGACGGCGCTGAAAATGGCCGATTCTCCACGAGTAGGCACGAATTTGGACACCGCCAACTACCGTTGGGCGGGGCATTCCGTCGAAGAGTGTCGCCGCATTTATGACGTTATGGCGCCTTACGCGCGCCATACCCACTTTAAGGATTGCACCGGGACATCGAAGGAGGGCAGCTATCGAAGCACGGTTCATGGAGAGGGGGAAGTAGATCTTCTGTGCGCGGCTTCCGCCTTGAAGAAGGCGGGATACGATGGTCCCTATGTCGCTGAGTGGGAAGGGCCGGCGGAAGAGGACAATGCCGTAGCGTACGCCCGGTGCCTGGAATGGATGCGTAATAACATTTGATTCGGGGGAGGGGGTCGCGTCGCGAACACGCGCGAATTCAATTCAGGTTCTCGTTCTTCATCACTCTGAGAAGCTGATCGGTAAGATATTCCGCATGTTGGAGTACGGCGGGTGTCTGGGTAAAGGTCAACGCCCGCACATGATGTGATGTGAATAATCCACGCCGAACCATCATCCGTTTCTCGACCTGCAGAAAGAGCTCCATATCCTGGAGCGAGAAGTACATCATGGGAAGTGCCGCGGCGAAAAGATCGTAGGCCCGCTCGTCATCGCCTGACTCGCGTGCATCATAGATGAGTCGCAGCAAATCACAGTACGGAACGCCGGGCATGATGCCGATAATGCCACAGGTGATCGCCTCGAGCATGTACATGCCGCCCCATCCCTCCAGAATCCCTACCGTGTCGCCCACCTGATCCCGAATCCGGATCAGTTTGTCGATAATCAACGGCTCTTCGAGCTTCGCGTATTCGAAATTTTCGTGGCGTCGGCGCAACTCTTGAATGAAATCGGCGTCAATGGTAGGGCCACCGGGGTTGAAATCCTGGATTAGAATCGGGATCGACACGGCCTCGGCGATGGTTCCGCAGAATTTCAATACATCTTCGTCTGTAGATCCGAACTGGCGCGGGATGGCGAAAGCAATAACATCGGCGCCCATCGATTCGTATCGTCGGGCAAACTCGGCCGCTACTTTGGGAGAGCCGTGATTCGCTTGTGCAACCAGGGGCGTGCGACCCGCATTCTGATCAATCGAAATGCCGACGACTTGCTCCCGCTCGGCCTCAGACAACTTGTAGAATTCCCCGCCATAGGCAGGAAGACACATGGACAGCTTCTGCTCGGCAACAAAATCGACCGTTCTTCGCAGTGAAGCCTCATCAATGGACTCATCGTCGTTAAACGGAACCGGAATAACGGGAACTACGCCATGAATATTTTTCATCCGGTAAAAGTTCTTTCAACCAACCATCAATATCAAGGAGAATATGCTGACGTGACGCCAGGTCCTGATCCATTCTTTTGCTCAGAGAATCAGCATTCGGCGCCTTTGCCCTCGCCGCCGAAAACGGCAAGGCGGTCATCCTCGCAGGTCGCCACGGTGGTCGTGGGGTAGTAGTGGTACTGTAGCGCGCGTCGACGACGATTCGAGCGGTTTGCCGGCGTTCCATGAGGAAGGAGCCCTTTGAAAAAGAGACATCCTCCACGCCTCAGCGGTATGGCAACCACAGGATGATTGGACCTGTGCAACTCCTCGATGTTGGTGTCGCAAATTTGCCAGTCACGGCGGTCGAAGTGGTTCTGGGGACCTGGCTGGTGGCCCCGATCAAGTACGTGCATGCAGCCGTTCTTCACGTCCACGTCATCCAGTGCGATCCAGGTTCCGACCACGGGCGTATCCGGAGGAATATTGAAGTAGGCGCAATCCTGATGCCAGGGCTTTTCACGCCCGATCATAGGAGGCTTGCTCAGTGCCATGTCCTGGAACATCGTCACGCTGGGCGAACCGGTAAGCAGGCCTAGCATTCTCAAGAATTCCACATCGTAGGCGATGGCGCGAAGGCGAGGCTCGAATTCCATGAAGCTCTCAAGTTTCCGAATCGCGTCCATTTTTTCGTTCGGCGTCAGCTCCGCGATCCGGTCACGAACTGCGGATTCAAACCGAAACCCCATATAGGAAGGATGTTGCCCGGTAGCCAGATAGGTGAAGCCCGCTTCCGCCGCGTCCATCTGCTTTTGTGTGAATGCCGACTCTACCGCCAGCCAACCGTGCTCATGAAAATGTTCAATTTCCTGATCGCCGATCGCTTCCATCGTGGGGATTTTCTTGCCGATCGAATCGTATCGATAAAGTTCAGGAGGATAAGGCTGGTCTAAATGTCGATCGATCGAACCACCTTCAATCTGATCGAAAAGGGTTGTGCCCTGTGTTTTTTGCGATGATTTCATCGTTCTTTATCGAAAAAGGAAGTACAGGATCCTACCTGAAATTGATCCGAAATGCAAGCGGATTGCCCTTCTTCGTGCATCAATTCAGAAGTTTAAGCGTGTTGGGGTCCAGCGTGATCCCGTTCGCTTCCACGACGCTCATGAATTGCTGATAGGCTTCGTTTCGCTCTGCGGGAAACGGCCACTCCATTCCGCGACAGGATGCTGCGTACTTCAACTGATCCCGCCGGGCAAGAGACACGAAGAGCATTGGCAACTGTGCGATTCTTACGCGCATTAATTGATCCGGGTCCTCCGTCACAGCCTCTTCCGCGCTGACAAGATGCGCCCATGCCGCCAGCACCGTCTCCAGTGAAAGAAAGGGCGAATCCGGCGGCGAACTGAGCGTGAGCCAGTCCCCGCTGATTTCGACCGCATCGTGAATGATTTCAAGATAGGAAACGATGTGTTTGCCTGCGGGCCCGTAATAGCCGTCCGTAAACTCTGCGATCAAGGCATCGGGATCTCTCGTTGGATCCCAGAGGAGCTTTGCCACCAGCCACGCCCGTAGCTCTGCCATCTCCGTACCACCGTCGCCACCTGCGATTCCATCCCCTTTATACCCCGAGACGCCGATCTCGGCAAAAAACTTAATATTGTCGGCAAGTGTGCGCAGATTGGGGTGCGGGGTAAGCTGGTACGTCAGGTTGTCCGGATAGTCATAGATGTACACGCGGTCGCAGATATCCATCCAACCCATAAGATCTTCGTGCCACCGCCGATTTCTCTCGTGGGTAAGCGGTTGGCTGAACGACGCATTGATCGGCGCATACCAAATGATGACGTTGGAATGGGGCTTAGTAATTCGGGGAGGTTTTTGCGTTTGGTGATAGGCATACATAAGCACGGTCTTGTCGGGAAATTCCGAGGATATGGCGTCTGCCATTTGATTTGCCAAGCGTAGCGCTCCGCCCGCAGGACTTCCTTCGGCCTCGTCGACGGCTACGCATGGCTCGCACTGGCATAGAAAGGGATAACCGGAATCGTCCTCGGGGCTGATCGATACGAACATCAGGGGGTTCGCCTCCACATCCATATACCGGACGTACTGCTCACCACCCGCGGAGAACATGGCATGGGCGCCCCGAATTTCTGACTTAAGATTCTCCGCGAACTGTCTTTGCATCTCTTCATTGGAGAGACATAGCGAAGAATGGATCTTCGGCGATGAAGTCCGTGTTCCTTCGAGTAAACTGTACCACTCCGGGTGTTCCTCGAAGTATTTTTCCGGAGGCAGAATGGTGTAGTATGAGTGCCCGCAAGGCCATGCCTTGCGACATCCGCCGCGCTCGGGCATGATGTTGAACTGCCCGTAACCGTGCAATTCCCCAACGCATTTGTTGCGAACGGACCAGTCCGGATCTCTCGTTATCGGCATAATCATGATATCGCGATGTTCGAAAGGCGGCACGTAACGTCTGTTCAAGCTTTCGACTGAGAGGTCCGGTTTCTTCGGAATCCTGCTGACCTTGTGTGTCCACCATCGACAACCCACTTCGTCTTCCAGAAAGGAATACACTGCATAGAGGGTCCCACGTGGTTCACCGCCGGCTAGAATAAGATTTTTTCCGCTTGTGCGGATGATGATTCCATCTGCCCCCAGCCCTTTTGTGCTGAAACCAGGATCGACTGCCTTTGCGGCGCCAATGCCCACACAAATATTCGCGCGGGCCGGATCGGTTTCTCCCACGATCTCGAATCCAGCTCCGGTGATTTGCTCTAGAAACGACGAGAGTTCCTCTGCGGCATGTTTTTCGCGAATGCTTGCATTTGCATTGAGAACGATCGCCGTCCGCGTCATCCCATCCTTCGTTAGGATGATCTCCCCCTTCGCAGAAAGACCCAACCCACCAAACAGAACCGACATCAGTAAAATTCTCATGCCGGCAATAATCGACCCCCTCCCCGTTCATTTGCAACGCATTTATCACTCTTCCACTAAATAAGGGACAGGCCCTTTATAGGTTGACGGGGGTGGGGTGATGTGGGAGAGTTTGAATATGAGGATGCGTCGAATTATTGGGGATCCTGGTGCAGCGTATCATTGTTTGTCTCGTGTGGTGGACCGTCAG
>CAUZEO010000327.1:0-6029 GCA_963578625.1 Kiritimatiellia bacterium
GGGTACCCGGTGGTGTTTGACGCGACCCACAGCGTGCAGCGACCGGGCGCGGGCGGCACCGAGTCATCAGGCGACGGGCGCTTTGCTCCCTGCCTGGCCCGGGCTGCAGTGGCGGCGGGTTGTGACGGCGTATTCATCGAAACACATTTGAACCCTGAAAAAGCATTGTCGGACCGGGACAACGCGATCCCTTTCCGGGCCCTGCGGGCTCTTTGGCGCCGGCTTCGAGCTATAGATGAGATTGTTTCATGAGCGCGGAACATATCGAAGAGATCATCGTGAAAAGGAATATGAGGCGACAGAAGAGGTTGTGGCGGGCGGGAGGAATCACCGTGCTGGTAGCAGGGATTATTCTTCTGAGTTTCTGTCTTTTTTCGATGGCGCAGGAAGAGCGGACGTTGAAGCGATTCCGGGTCCCGGAGTATGATGACGATGGCATAAAGAAGTCGGAACTGATTGGAGAAAATGCCGTCTTGAAGGCGGATGGCACAGCGGACATCACCGACCTGAAAATCGATTTCTACGAGCCGGACGGCAGCGTGAAAATGAAAGTCACCGCCCCGCACTGTAAGTACAGCCAGAAGCGAAAACTCGCGAAATCACCTTCGTCCGTACGCATTGAATCGGGCCGGATGGTTGTCACCGGTGATAACTTTGCATGGGACGGGGCGCGCGAGTTATTCAAGATTTTTACGAATTCCGTGGTTGTCATTCAGGGCGACGGGAATTCGTTGGGGAACAAGGCAAAGATTCATGAACCGAACAACGGGAATTCTGATGAAGATGAAACACTGGAGAATCCAATGATGAACAAGAATCTGATGGCCGCTGGTGCGATGACCGCTATGATTGTCTCTCTCCCCGGCGGACTTGCCCCGACCGGGTATGCCGCAGAGACGGAACTGGAGGAGGGTGTTACCGTGATTACTTCTGAGCGCCTGACCTTTGACTACCTGAAAAATTATGCGATTTTTGAACGAGATGTTGTCGTTGTGGATCCAAGCATGAGACTCACCACAGACAGGCTGGCAGTCTGGTTTGATGACGAGGGAGAGATCAAGTTGATCAAGGCCGAAGGAAACGTAGAGATTACGCAGGACGACAAGCTTGCGCAGGCGGGCGAAGCAACGTATGACGTGCCGGCAGGAAAAATCCTGCTGGAAAAGAGTCCTCGACTGCAGCGCGGCCTTCATCACCTGAAAGGAACCACCATCACCTACTGGAGGAATGACGAGAAACTGGTGGTCGAGCCGAATTCCGAGCTTACGATCTATCCCGGATCCGGCGACAAGGATCTCAACGTATTCGGCGACTGATCTATGGGCGACAATGGAACAAAGCTTCTCCGAACCGAAGAGCTGGTAAAGGCGTACGGCGGAAAGCGCGTCGTAAACGGCGTAAACCTGGAAGTCGGCGCCGGTGAGATCGTCGGGTTGCTGGGCCCGAACGGCGCTGGGAAGACCACCTCGTTTTACATGACGGTGGGCCTGGTTCGGCCGACGGAAGGGGAGATCATTTTCCGCGGCGAATCCGTTACCAAGGTCCCGATGTATCAGCGGGCGCGGCTTGGAATGGGCTATCTTTCCCAGGAGCCATCGATCTTTCGCAGCCTCACCGTGGAACAGAATGTGATGGCGATTCTTGAATCGCTGCCATTGACCCGGGCCGAGCGGCGTGAGCGCCTGATGTATCTGCTGGAAGAACTGAAAATCACCCGGATCGCAAAACAGAAAGCGTACACCCTCAGTGGGGGGGAGCGTCGAAGGCTGGAGATTACCCGTGCCCTGGTAACCAGTCCGAGCCTGATCCTGCTTGATGAGCCGTTCAGCGGGGTCGACCCGCTGGCCGTCTGTGACGTCCAGAAGATCATCATTGAATTGAAGGAACGAGGATTGGGAATCCTGATTACCGACCATAACGTTCGTGAGACGCTTGCGGTGGTGGATCGTGCTTACCTGATCTGCGAGGGAAAGGTGCTCCGGGAGGGCACCAGTGACTTTTTGATCAATGACGAAGTGAGTCGGGAATTGTATCTCGGGCCTCGTTTCAGTATGTGATCCGGAGCGAAGAGGGTTTGCGATGTCAACGACGGTTGGAGAATTCTATCATGCGGGACGAGAACAACTCGATCTGCAGGTTGTCCAGGGGGAAGAATACCTCGGACGGGTCATTCCCGAACCCGCCCTGAATCGTCCTGGATTGGCGCTAGCGGGCTTCTTTCAATACTTCGCCAACAAACGGATCCAGGTCATGGGGCTGGCGGAACTAACCTACCTGAAGAGTCTCCAACCTGAAGAGCGCGAAGAGCGTATCAAGCAGTTCTTTCAGACCCATATTCCGGCCGTCGCCGTAACCCGCGGACGGAAAGTTCCCCGGGGGGTGCTGAAATGCAGCGAAGAAATGCATGTTCCGATTCTGAAAACGTCCCAAATCACCATGAATTTCATCAATGCAGCGACCATCATTCTCGAAGATCTCGGCAGCCCGACGATGAGGATGCACGGTACAATGGTGGATGTAATGGGGATGGGTGTGCTCATCAAGGGGGATCCGGGCCTTGGGAAGAGCGAAATCGGCTTGGCTCTTGTCAAGCGGGGTCACAGCCTCGTTGCCGACGATGTGACCGTTTTGCATCGGGATCGATGGGGGGCAATTATGGGCAGTGCCCTCGAAGTAACACGCTATCACATGGAGATTCGCGGCCTGGGGCTGATTCATGTACCCAGCCTGTTCGGTATCGCATCCATGAGAATACGAATGAAGCTTGACTTGATTGTCCATCTTAAAACGCTGGACGGGAAAACTTCACTGGACCGGACCGGGTTGTCCCCCCAGACTGCGGATGTGATGGGGTCCCGCATACCGGAAATCACGATTCCCGTGGCGCCGGGAAGGGATCTCTCCCTTATTGTGGAAGTAGCGGCACTGAACCAGAAGTTGAAGATTATGGGTCACGATGCCGCCAAGGAATTGGACGATAAGCTGATAGGAATGCTTTCGAAAAAAGCAGGAACCAGCGCGTGAGCGAGATAGACACTACAGTACCAGGAGCGGTGCCCGAGGTCGTACGGGTATTCAAAGTCGTAAATAAGAACGGGATTCATGCCCGTCCAGCGGCGCTGCTGGTGGATACGGCGAGCCGGTATTCGAGCGAGATCGAGCTCGAGAACGATGGGCATGTCGCCTCCGCCAAAAGTATCCTGAGCGTCATGACTATTGAGGCATGCCCCGGTGCAACCGTGACCGTGCGGGCAAAGGGGGCAGATGCTCACCGCGCGATGGAAGCCCTGGCTCTCCTCTTCGAGCAGGGGTTTTCGGAAAGCGCCGCCGACGGTTCCGAAGAGGACATGGACCCGTTCGAGGAGTGAGTTCTCTCTCCCCGGAAACCAGGCACTGAATCCAGGCACCGGGAATCCTCCCGGGACGTCCGTAAGGTGGCGTTGGAAGTACTTGAAATTCCCCCGTGATTCGTTCACCGTACGCCGCTTGCAATCAAGATTTGAAAGGACACGGAACGATGGCGCAAAGACAGCTTTTTACTTCTGAATCAGTCACTGAAGGTCACCCGGACAAGATGTGTGACGGAATTTCCGACGCCGTTCTTGACGCGACGTTGGCCCAGGACAAGCGTAGCCGCGTGGCCTGTGAGACGCTGGTCAAGACCGGGATGGCCGTGGTGGCCGGGGAAATTACCACCAATGCGATTGTTAATTACGCCGATGTGGTCCGGAAGAAGATCGAAAAAATCGGATATGTGGATTCCGGCATGGGGTTTGACGCACACACGTGCGCAGTGCTGGTCGCGCTGGACCGGCAGTCCCCAGACATTTCCCAGGGTGTAACAACGGGCAAGGGGCTCCATAAGGAGCAGGGCGCCGGTGACCAGGGAATGATGTTCGGATATGCCTGCAACGAGACGAAAGAGCTTATGCCGATGCCCATCATGCTTGCGCACCGCTTGACCCGGCGACTCTCCCAGGTGCGCCGCAATGGCGCTTGTGACTTTCTGCGGCCGGACGGGAAATCCCAGGTTTCCGTCGTGTACGAGGAGGGAAAGCCGACCCGGATCGATACCGTCGTGATCTCTTCCCAGCACAGCCCGGATATTGCCCACCGCAAATTGAAGCAGGCCATCATCGAGGAAGTCATTGAGAAAGAGCTTCCCGGGAAAATGATCGATCGCAAAACCCGCTACCTGGTGAACCCGACAGGCCGTTTCGTTACCGGGGGGCCGCAGGGCGACTGTGGATTGACCGGCCGGAAAATCATCGTCGACACCTATGGCGGCATGGGGCGGCACGGCGGCGGCGCCTTTTCCGGCAAGGACCCGTCCAAGGTGGATCGCAGCGCGGCCTATATGGCCCGCTACGTGGCGAAGAACATTGTCGCGGCAAAACTGGCGAGCCGTTGCGAGGTACAGTTGGCCTATGCCATCGGCTATCCCGAGCCGGTGTCGGTTCTGGTGGATACGTTCGGCACCGGTACTGCATCTCCCGAGAGAATCGAAAAAGCGGTTCGCAAAGTATTCGGCTTGCGTCCCGCCGAAATCGTTAAAAAACTCGACTTGCTCCGTCCTATCTATGAAGCGACGTCCGCGTATGGTCATTTCGGGCGTACCTCGCAACTCAATTCGTTCACGTGGGAGCGGACTGACCGCGCCGCCGCGCTCAAGGCAGCTCTCTGAGCGGCCGTCTCCGACCCTGATGAGATCGGTTGGCCAGCTTGAGCGGGAACTCGATGGTCTCGTTCGAGCCAGCTACTATGAGGAAGATTACGAGTTGCTCTGGACGCTGCGGCGATTCGGCACTTCGCTGGCAAGGGAGGAGTATGGGCGGTTCTGCGAAATCGCGATCCGGCGCCTGGCTGACGACCCCTCCATCCTTTCGGTGATCATTGTTTCGGCGGTCCGGATCCCTACCGCGGTTCCACTCCTCTGTTCCATCCTGGACGGGCAGCGTGAGACCGGAGTCCTGACCCGCGCCATCCTTTCGGCCCTCCGGGAGTACGGAGACCCCGCATCCTTCCCGTCCGTCGAGCGACTCCTTGACTCCGATCAGGAACAAGAGGCTCTATCGACTCTTGCGAGGATTGATTTTTCCCGCTCCCTGTTCTACGTAATCCGGTCCGCGGAGCGAGAATACCTTCTCGATGCCAGTATTCATGTTCTTCACGAAGAAAAGAAGTCGACCGACATTTCGCGGTTGATCCGAAGTCTTGGGGCCCACGCCCGGATATCCGATCAGCCCGTCGTGGAAAGAGTGGAAATGATACTGCGGTGCAAGTCGGGCGATTTTAATCCATTTACGGAACAGGAAATTGAAAAGATCCTGACAGAGTTGTAACGGAAGGGTCCGGGACCTCCGCTACAAGATCATTCCAGCGCTGACTTCATCGTCAAAACATACGAGATGCGCTTTTTTACCTCGTCGACGTCGAAGGGCTTGCGGACGAAGGATGCGGGGCAGTCTTCTGCGGGAAAGTCAGGAATGCCTTCCACGCTGGGATCTCCGGAGGCGAAGATCACGTGCGTGCTCGGGGAGAAGGTCTGGAGTTCCTCGAAAACTCGAGTTCCTTTCATGTCACCAAGCTGAATATCAAGGAACGCCAAATCGAAGGTTCGCTTCCTCGCAAGGTCCAGCGCTTCCGCGCCGCTTCCCGCAAGGGCCACCTCGTAGCCGCTTTTTCGTAGAATTCGGGCCATCAGGTTCCGCATGGAAACCTCGTCGTCAACGACCAGGATGGAGGTGAGCATTTTGGGTTCTTCCGGTTCGCGCACTTCTTCGGCCTGGAGGTCCTGGGCAGGTTGGACGAAACGATGCAGAATCCCTTCCGCTTTCAGGGTCGCGGAGAGAACGACGCGAACCAACTCCTCCTTTTCCATACCGACGCTGTCGTCGCATGCGAGCTGCGCCTGACCTTTCATTGCCGCAAGCAGGTTGTTCAAGTCGTTCGCCAGGGCGGCAAACTGGTCCTCCAGATGCCGATGCCGGTTCAGCTCCGCTTCCAACTCATGTACTGTCTTGAAATTT
>CAUZEO010000328.1:0-6024 GCA_963578625.1 Kiritimatiellia bacterium
AACGTTGCCGCCGACGCCCAGGCGGTCGACACCAGTTGGGAAATGGTCAGTCCTGATGCGAGGATCTTGTCCTTGAGGGCAGCGATGTCCTGCTCCCCGATCAATTCATGATCGACGTCGGGGACGGGGTCTTGCCACAACTGCGGTTCGGCAGGAACCAACGGACCGAGACACCGCGTGCGGGGCCCCATGTCGCGGTGCGTCAGCTTGTACCACGCCCTGGCGAAGGCGTCGGCGAACTCGTCAGGGTTATCGAGGAAGCGCTTAGAAATCGGCGCATAGACCGGGTCCATCCTCAGTGCGAGGTCCGTCGTAAGCATGACGGGAGTGTGCTTCTTCGACGGATCGTGAGCATCCGGCACGGTGTCCGCCGCAGCCGGATCAGTCGGAACCCACTGCGACGCACCGGCAGGGCTTTTGGTCAGATCCCAGTCGTAGCCGAACAGTGTCTCGAAGTAGCTGTTGTCCCAGGTCACCGGGGTGGGTGTCCAGGCGCCCTCCAGCCCGCTGGTGATCGTGTCGCCGGCCTTGCCGCTGCCATAGCTGTTCTTCCAGCCGAGGCCTTGCTCCTCGAGGGCGGCGCCCTCGGGTTCGGGACCGACGTACTGGGCCGCATCGGCGGCGCCATGGGTTTTGCCGAACGTGTGTCCGCCGGCGATGAGGGCAACCGTCTCCTCGTCGTTCATCGCCATGCGAGCGAACGTCTCTCGAATGTCCCTGGCGGCGGCAAGCGCATTCGGGTTACCGTTCGGCCCCTCCGGATTCACGTAAATCAGGCCCATCTGAACGGCGCCGAGAGGATTCTCGAGTTCCCTGTCGCCGGCGTAGCGCTCATCTCCGAGCCACGTGGTCTCTGGCCCCCAGTAGATGTCCTCTTCAGGCTCCCAGACGTCCTCGCGCCCGCCGGCGAAACCAAACGTCTTGAATCCCATCGACTCCAGGGCACAGTTTCCGGTGAGGATCATCAGGTCGGCCCACGAAATTTTCCGGCCGTGCTTCTGCTTGATCGGCCAGAGCAACCGGCGCGCCTTGTCGAGGTTCCCGTTGTCGGGCCAACTGTTGAGGGGCGCAAAGCGGAGTGTGCCGGAGGCCGCGCCGCCGCGGCCGTCGCCGATGCGGTAGGTGCCTGCGCTGTGCCACGCCATCCGAATGAAGAGCGGCCCATAGTGGCCGTAGTCGGCCGGCCACCAGTCCTGCGACGTCGTCATCACCGCCTCGATGTCCTTCTTCAGCGCATTCAGGTCAAGTGTCTTGAACTCCTCGGCGTAGTTGAAATCCTTGCCCATCGGATCTGACAGGGAAGAGCTCTGGTGCAGAGACCTCAGATTCAACTGATTCGGCCACCAGTGCTGGTTCGACATGGTCCCAACCGCCGTGTGTCTGTGAGCCCCGCCCAGTGCCGGGCACTTGCTTTCGCTAATCATCTTCTCTCCAATCGTGTTCTGTTTTTTACCTGTTCTGCGTTCGGATAAGAAACCGCTTTTCGGTCGGCACCAGGACTTGCCCGTCGAAACCGGCCTGAACGTGCGTTTTTATCGCGCGAAGAGTACCCGAGGGAGATGGACGGAGCAAGATCGGAGAGGAGGATGCCTTCCGGGCCGGCCGGGGCCGGCCCCGGCTGAGCACAACAACCCGCATTTCACGGAAGAATTTAGGGCACAGGTGCGGATCAGATCATCCCGCTGAATTTGATCCGCGTGATCGGCGTCGGCCGTTAGAGCCCGATTTGAAACGTAGAATCGCCCGCTAAAGACCTTTTCTACCGCATTAGCGAGAGTGATCTCTCACCAGATCAATTGGTTACGCCGGTCCGGCACCGATAAATCCGATAACCCGACAAAATATTCACTTTCCCGGGGGGAAACTTCCCGCCCGCCCTACTGCAGGAGGAAGACGGATTGCTTCCGGTGGATCTTGGAAGCAGCTGAGAGGCTCTCGGCGCTGAGCCGGGCGGCAATGTGAGCTTACCTGCGCTCGGCACCAGCACGACTCCGTTCAATAGCGTGGCCGACGGCGTTAACGCCGCGGCTAGTTCGGGCCGTGACATTGTGTTGGTCCGTACAGGAAACTACAATGAACAGCTTACCCTCAGTGAACCGGTTACCCTGCGCGCGATTCGCGTCGGACCGACGATTATCGGCATACCATAACCGCGATGGGAAGACGGGGTAAGGCACCGCCCACTCTCAACACGCTATTGATCGACCACGATGCGGTACGTCGCAGTGGGTTCCGTGATTCCTACGTGGTGGTATGTGTTGATGGGCGGATCGGCCGATACCAGGTCAAGCAGGGCGAACGGCTGGTCGAGAGCCGGGGACATTTCCACACGGTAGGTGCGGCCGACTTCGCTTTGCCATTGGAGGACGACGGTGACACCACCCGCTGTCGACAGCGCCGTGATGTTTGGAGTTAGCGGGAACGGGAGTTCCACGAATTGATCGACGGCCAGGTTAGGGAACATTTCCACGGCTCCGCCCGGCCAGGTTACCTGCACGTTCACCGGACCGTTTTCCTGACCCAGGCCGAAGTGCAGAACGAGATCGTTCTGGTTTCCCTCCCCCGTGCCCGCTTCGACCTGGCGGGACAGGATCTCCCCCCCCCCGAGGTCGATCCGCGCCTGGGCTCCGATAGCCGACGCGTTGACCGTTGTGCGGTTGCCCCTGAGACGAATTTTGAGCCAGTGATTTGCATTGCCCCGGTTCTCGTAGAGCCGCCCGCCGGTCGCAAGATCCAGGAATCCATCGTTGTTGAAATCTGCCCAGGCCGACTGGTAGCTCGTGGGTATCCCCGTCAGACCCTCGTCGACCGTTACGTCGCTGAAGCTCCAGTTTCCGTCGTTGCGCCACAGGCGGGCAAAGTCGCCGGAGTAGACCGTGGAGTAGTAGAGGTCCAGGTCACCGTCGTTGTCGTAGTCCGCCAGGGAAGGCGATGCATAGGATTCCCGCCGGGCGCTTCCATCCAGCACCCACCGCTGGGTGAAGTCGTAGGTTGGGCCGCCGTTGTTCTCGTAGAACCGGGCACGGTCATGAAAGGCATCGGCGTGGCTGAAATTGCCGACAAAGAGATCGAAGTGGCCGTCGTTGTTTATGTCCCCGAAGCAGGATCCGATCGAGTGACCGTAGGACCAGCGCCATCCGTCAAACTCGCCGTGAACGCCGGCACTCGGCGCCACGTCGGTCAGACCGCCCGAGCCGTTGTTGCGCCAAAGGTAGTTGGCCTCGAGACGGTAGTTGGAGACGTAAATATCGACGTCGCCGTCTTCATCGTAATCGCAGGCGGTTACCCCTCGTCCCGGGAACGTAGTTTCATACAGCGCCGGCTCCGTCCACGCATGTGTGAAGGATGTGCCTCCCTGGTTCATGAACATCGCGTCCGGTTCATACCCGGGTGACTCATACGCGCCGACGTAGAGATCCACGTACGAGTCGCCATTCAGGTCTGCCCAGCATGCCCCACGATTCAGCGTGCCGGGGAAGGGCGGAAGGGGGACGACCGTGAAGTTTCCGGATCCCGCGACATTTCGTAGAACACGGTCGGCCGTCAGGTCAAAAATGTCCGGGAATCCATCGTTGTCGATATCCGCCCAAACGCCCCACCCGTATCCCGGCAGCTTTGTGAAACCTGTTCCGCCGTCATTGCGATGCAGTGCGCTTCCGGTATAGAGGTCCGTAAATCCGTCGTTGTTGAAATCGCACCAGGCGGTGTTTGAGTTGTCCATCCCGGGCGCCAGTTGCGGAGCCCGGTCCACGAAGGTCGGCAGATGGAGGAAGGGCAAAAACAGGACGAGGTTGATATCATCAAAAAAAGAACCCGAACCGGGACCGGAACTGATGCTGCTGGAGAATTGGAATCGATCAATCGTCTGGGGCGTTTCGCTCGAATGGCCAAACCCGACGCCGCCGTTGTCATGCAGCACGCCGTTGACGTCGAGGGTGACGAAGGGCTGGTTGACGCCGTCGACCCGCGAGGAGATCGTAATGGTATTCCACTGGTGGAGAGGCACCGCGAGTCCCGCATTGCCCCATCCCCCGGCACCGCCGTAAAAAACCGATCCGTTCTCATCGAAACGGAACTCGAAAACGAAACCGGGCCCGCCGGTGTCTCCCGGGACTCCGCCCTCGTTCGCCCAGACCTCAACGAGTCGCTGGCCATCGTCCCCGTCATCGGATGGAACGCCGTAAAACGAGAATGTCAAAATGGCCTCGGCGGGACCCGATCCGGCCAATCGTCCCGGAAAGATCTGGTAGTGCTGACAACACCCCGAAGCGTCGGCGCCGGAAATCTTCAGGGCGTTGTTCGCCCCGTGGACCCGGGGGGGACCGCCCGGACTCCCATTTACGATGGTGTTGGCGTCCACCACCTGGACCGCCGCGGGATCCGATTCCGAAAATACGCCCTCAGACCCGCCAATCGTCGGCACCGGATCGAAATCACCACTGGCATACTCGTCCGCCGCCGGCGACCCTTCAAAGTCCTGCGCGTACGGGATGGCGTTGATGGGGGGCAAAACCAGGGAGAGGCTGATATCATCGATAAACGAGCCCGAACCGGAACCGGTACTGTTGCTGCTGCTGAATTGAAATCGATCAATCGTCCGGGCCGTTTCGCTCGAATCGCCAAACCCGACGCCGCCGTTGTCATGCAGCACGCCATTGATGTTGAGGGTGACAAGGGGTCGGTTGACGCCGTCGACCCGCGAGGAGATCGTGATGGTATTCCACTGGTGGAGAGGCACCGTGATGCCTGCATCGTCCCATCCCCCCGCGCTGTCGTAAAAAACCGATCCGTTCTCATCGAAACGGAATTCGAATACGAAACCGGGCCCGCCGGTGACTCCCAGGTTTCCGCCCTCGTTGGCCCAGACCTCTACGAGCCGCTGACCATCGCCTCCATCATCGGATGGAACCCCGTAAAAAGAGAACGTCAAAGTGGCCTCGGTTGCGCCTGATCCAGACGCTGACCCCGGAATGATCTGATAGTGCTGGCAGCACGAGGGAGCGTCGTCTCCGGAGATCTTCAGGGCATTGTTCCCCCCGAGGATTCTGGGCGGACCTGCCGGACTCCCATTCACGACGGTGCTGCTATCCACCACCTGGACTGCCGCGGGATTCGATTCAAAAAACACGCCTTCGGACCCACCGATCTGCGGCACCGGGTCGAAGTCACCACTGGCATACTCGCCCGCCGCCGGCGACCCCTCGAAGTCTTGTGTGTACGTGAAGACGGAGAGTGCGGAAGGGGCCGTGGATGCAAGCACAGTTGCTACCAATGGCATTCCGACCAGCAATCGATTCCGCATCTCTTCGCCGGGAATGTTCAGTGAACGAAGGAAGGCGAGTGAAATCCGGGTCATTGAATGGCATCCACAGCGACTGAAATGCCGGCCCCGTAGCGTTCGATTTGATGGTCTCGGGTGAAAAGCCATCAGGGTTTCTCCAGTGCATGCACTTGCAACTTGGCAGCATAATAGCGGCGAACTAAGATAGCCACCATGAAACAAGAAAAGATTTTCGAGGTTGGAGGGGTACAGCTTCGGGTGGAAAACCGTATGCTGGGAGACGACGGTGGCCCTGCGGTTGAAGTATTCGCACAAGTCGATGGCGACGGCGTTCAGGTTCTGCGGTTCGACTGCTTCCGAAAGAGTCCTCACTATCACTACGATCCAACCGGTAAAAACGTCACCCGCGATCTCAATCCGGATACCGTGGGCGACCCCATTTCCTGGACCCTCGATCAATTGAAGAATCATCTCCCGGAAATGGTTCGAGAAGCGGGCTATGAAAGCGCCGCCGGAAATATTGATCAAACCGCGGTCGCGAATGTGCTACCCCAGGTTGAATCCATCATGAGGCCGGAAGCGTCGTGACAATATGGATGGCTCCCCGCGGATCACGCGGAACGGCACGAAACCTAACACTGCGCACTATGCTACGTAGTGCTTGCATGGCAGGGAAACTCCGTCGCCGACCGGAAGTCTAGGCGACTTCCGCTACATTCGAAATTTGGTTACGCCAAACGAAG
>CAUZEO010000329.1:0-6014 GCA_963578625.1 Kiritimatiellia bacterium
CTCCACTCGCCCAATGTCACGAAAATTGAGATTACCCGGCGCGGAAAAGTCCGCCGCGCGAAGCTCTATTACCTTCGTGATCGCACCGGGAAGAAAGCCCGCGTCAAAGAACGGCGCTTTTAATCTTATCTCCGCTCCCTCCTGCAATGGTAGACATCACCCGCGAGGGGGATGCTGTGGCTTCGAAGTCGCCGAAAAGGGGAAGGGGAGAGAGTGGCCCCATACCAAGTTCTCAAATGCTTGCGCACGAGCGGCAGGCCTGGGAGGCCGGACACGGCATCGTCGCGGGGGTCGATGAGGCCGGCAGGGGACCTCTCGCCGGACCGGTCGTTGCGGCCGCTGTTCACATGGATCGCGTATTTCTTGAACGGGAGCACGACGGACACCTTGCCGGGCTGACGGATTCAAAAAAGCTGACGCCCGTGCAACGCATAACTTTCCGGGATTTCTTTGCCGAATGCGACTCCATCGAGTTTGGGCTCGGCATTTCGACCGCTGAGGAGATCGACCAGATCAATATTTTGCGGGCTACGCACGCGGCCATGAGTCGCGCGTTGACCGAACTTCCACGAAAGCCCGATTTTGCGTTGATCGACGGACTGCCGGTTCCGGGACTGCCTGCTGACTCTCGCTCGATCGTGAAAGGGGATGGAAAGAGTCTTTCCATTGCCGCGGCGAGCGTGGTGGCGAAGGTGTGGCGCGATGAGTGGATGATCGCGTTGGACGAGGAGTACCCGCAATACGGCTTTGCCAGGAACAAGGGCTACGGAACGCGGGAACACATCGCCGCCCTGCAAATGCATGGCCCGTGTCCGCAACATCGACGCAGTTTTTCTCCCGTGTCTCAGCTTCTGCTCGATCTGGAGCGCGGGTGATAAAGTTGCTGGCGCGCCTATTTTCGCCGCGACCGAACGTTGGTCGGGCCGATCACCTGGAGACAGGTGACTGGGGGGAACGGGAAGCAGGAAAACTCTTACAATCAAAAGGGTTCCGGATTCTCGGCCGCAACGTACGCGTCGGGCGCCGGGATGAAATCGACATCGTGGCGCGGGATGGTGAGCACCTGGTTTTCGTGGAAGTAAAAACGCGTAAGAATACCGATTTCGGAAGCCCCGCAAGCGCGGTGGATCGTAAAAAGAAGTACACGCTTTCACGCGCCGCGGTCCGGTACATCAAGAGGCTTCGCGCCCCGCCCGTCTATGTTCGATTCGATGTGGTGGAAGTCGTTGGGAATGTCCGCGCAGGGGTGGAGTCCATTCGTCATTTGCCGAACGCATTCCCCCTGTTATCGTCGTTTCGCGTGCCGCAGCGGGGTCATTCAGGGAAGTAGTCCCCGAGTTGATTCGGGGCTTTGCCCGAAGTCCTTCGAATCTGTCGCCGTGCTCTTTGCTCACCCTCTTTGCGGTATTCGAGAAACATGTCGCAGGACACAATGCGGGCGCCCGCCGCGGTGACGATGTCGATAATCGCCCGATCGGAAGTGACGACGGTAAATTCCTCGGCTTCCTCCGACTGCGAGATCATGCGCTCAATTACGGTATCGGCGGATTCCCCCGAGGCACTGAAGACGACGGTGACTCCGGTGCCTGCAAATCCATCCCCACTCCCTGTTCTTCCATCGAATACGATCGTAATGGCATCGGCGAAAGCGTCGCCGGTGGCGGCGACATCGCGAACCAGCCGCTGTCGCGCAAGCATCAGGTTTTCCTGTATCAAATGAACCAGGGACGGATCCCTGTGCATCAGGCAATAGCCGTCGATAACGAGGTATTTCGTATTCATGGATTCCGCTTTTAAAAAAACACTTGCATGGCAGGTAAAGTGCTGTAGCATACAGCCGGACAATGAGAGAGTATACATGGCATTGGCACTGGAAAGCGAGGGTCCCCCGGCGGAGGGCATAACGGCCTTTATGTGTTCGGAGGACCCCGGTGTTTCACCGGGGTTTTTTTATGCCTTGAAATGGTGACGGCAGCATGTTGGCGAAGAGAATAATTCCTTGTTTGGACATTACGAACGGGCGGGTCGTAAAGGGTGTGAAGTTCGTGGAACTTCGGGACGCCGGCGATCCCGTGGACGCTGCGCGCGCCTATGAAGAACAGGGCGCAGACGAGTTGACGTTTCTGGATATTACCGCGTCCCACGAGCAGCGGGACACGATCGTCGACGTGGTGCGCGCCGTCGCCGAGCAGGTATTCATGCCGCTGACGGTTGGGGGCGGGGTGCGGAACTCGGATGACATTCGAGGTCTTCTGCAGGCGGGGGCGGACAAAGTTTCCCTCAACACCGCCGCGGTTGCGGAACCCGATATCGTTGGCGAGACCGCGGATCAGTTTGGAAGCCAGTGTATCGTAGTCGCTATCGATGCGCGCCGCGATCCGGAAGCGGGTGACTGGAAAGTGTTTACGCACGGGGGACGCCGCGATACCGGCATGGATGCCATCGCGTGGGCTTGCGAAGTGGTAGGCCGGGGCGCGGGGGAAATTCTACTTACGAGTATGGACGCTGACGGCACGAAAGCCGGGTATGATCTCGAACTGACTGCCGCGATCAGTGATGCGGTGTCGGTGCCGGTGATCGCCTCCGGCGGCGCGGGAACCCTGGCTCACTTGCACGATGCCATTACCAAGGGAAAGGCGGACGCGGTGCTTGCCGCCTCCATTTTCCACTTTGGCGAGTTCACCATTAGGGAAACAAAAGAGTATCTCCGCGAAAGAGGAGTAGAGGTCCGACTATGAATTCGCTGGAAGAAGGAAGAACATTGCAGCTCGATTTCAAGAAGCTGCGAAAAGTTGCCGCTATCGAGGCCGATGTCCTGCCGGTTGCGATCCAGAACGCGGACACCAGGGAGCTCATCCTGGTCGCGTACACCAATGACGAAGCGTTTGAAAAATCTATCGCGTCCCGGTCCCTTGTCCTTTGGAGCACGTCGAGGAACGAGTTGTGGGAAAAGGGAAAGACATCCGGAGAAACATTTGAATTGGTGGAAGCCCGGGTAAACTGTGAGCAGAATTCGCTGCTTTACCTGGTGCGCCCGAAACGCGGAGACATTTGCCACACGCAAAACCAGGCCGGAGAAGCCCGCAATTGCTACTACCGCAAGATAGACATCGAGACAAAAAACCTTGTGAATATGAATCCGTAGAGGGTCGCGGAGAAACGCTGTGAACTGCACACCTGACAAGAAGACATTCCTGGAACGGGCCACGCAGGGAAACCTGGTTCCCGTTTGGTGCGAGCTGCTCGCGGACCTGGACACCCCGGTGTCCGCCTACGAGAGGCTCCGCGCAGCCCTGCGGGACCAGGATGAATTGTCGGGCACGTTTCTTCTCGAAAGCGTTGAAGGCGGCGAGACCATCGCCCGTTATTCGTTCCTGGGCGGGAGCCCGCGGATTCTTTTCGTCAACCGCGGTTCGCGGATTGAGATCCGCCACACCGGCGGAAAAGTTGAGAATCACGACGGAAAGGATGCGCTTTCCCTGCTCAAAACGCTGATGGACGGGTATCGGCCGGTGCCGGATCCCGCTTTGCCCCCGTTCTTCGGCGGCGCCGTCGGATACATCGGGTACGATGCGATTCCCCAGTTCGAACCGCGTGTTCCCCTGGCTGATGGAGCCGGTATCGACGCGCCCGACATGCTTTTCATGATTACCGACACATTGATCGTTTTTGACCGCGTGAGGCATACCATCAAAGTCGTCGCCAACGCCATGATCGACGGCGATGCGGAACAAGCCTACGACGATGCCGTGGTCCGCGTGAATCGGATTTGCGGGGCACTTGCCGAGCCGGGCCCGCGGTACCCGGTAAACTCGGCCGCCGATTTGCCGGAAATTCCGCACCGGTCGAATATCAAGCGGACGGAATTCGAAGAAGCTGTGCGACGCGGGAAAGAATATATTCGCTCCGGGGATATCATTCAGGTCGTACTGTCTCAGCGGTTCGAGGCGGACTACGAAGGGGACCCACTGGATGTCTACCGGGCGCTGCGTTCCATCAACCCGTCGCCCTATATGTTCTGTCTGGAATTCGACGAGCTGCAACTGGTAGGAGCTTCACCGGAGATTCATGTGAAAAGTGAGAATGGCCGGGTTGATATCAGGCCGATTGCCGGTACCAGGCCCCGGTCCAGTGATTTGGCGGAGGACCTTCGATTGGCGGAGGAGCTTCTCGCCGATCCGAAGGAGCGCGCTGAGCATGTGATGCTGGTCGATCTCGCCCGGAACGATATTGGACGCGTGTGTAAATTCGGTTCCGTGAGTGTGACCGATCTGATGTTCGTTGAGCGCTACAGTCACGTAATGCACATCGTGACCGATGTCAACGGGGAGCTTGACGATATCCATGACCCCTTCGAATTGATGCGGGCCACGTTTCCCGCGGGCACGGTTAGCGGGGCGCCGAAAATTCGCGCCATGGAGATCATCGCTGAACTGGAACCGATTCGTAGAGGGCCTTATTCGGGCGCCGTGAGTTACTTCGGATTTACCGGGAATCTCGATTCCTGCATTACTATTCGTACCGTTGCGCTGGCCGGGGGAAAAGCGTATGTACAGGCGGGCGCCGGGATCGTCGCTGACTCCGATCCGGCTTCCGAGTTCGAGGAGACGTATAACAAGGCGCGAGGTATGCTCAAAGCTCTTGCCTTATCCAAGGAAATTGCGGCGGCTAGAAATGGAGCGAGTTCATCATGATCCTCGTGGTGGATAATTACGACTCGTTTACCTACAACCTGGTCCAATACCTTGGAGAGTTGGGCGCATCCCTGCACGTGGTGCGGAACGATATGACTTCCCTGGAGGAGATCGAGTCGCTACAGCCGGAGAAAATTCTCGTAAGCCCTGGCCCCTGCACCCCGAAGGACGCTGCCATTTCGTGTGATGTGATTCGAAAATTCGGGCCTGAGATTCCGCTGCTCGGGGTGTGCCTGGGTCACCAGTGTATTGGCCAGGTATACGGTGGAAACGTGATTCGCGCGGACCGCCTGATGCACGGGAAAACCTCGCCTATTCAGCATAAAGGCGAGGGCGTGTTTCGTGGACTGCCCATTCCGTTCGAGGCGACGCGCTATCATTCGCTGATCGTGGAGCGCGCATCCCTGCCGCCGGAGCTCGAAATCATTGCCGAGACGAAAGAGAAGGAAATTATGGGCATCCGGCACAAGAAGTATCCGGTCCACGGCGTGCAATTTCATCCGGAGTCGATTCTTACGCAGGCGGGAAAGAAGCTGCTGGCGAATTTTCTCGAGATGTAGGGCCTGGATCCGGAAAGCTTCATAACCCATAAATCATGGAACTGTCAGAAATTCTGCGCCGCGTTGAGGCGGGCGAGCTTGCGGCCGAGGAGGCGGAGAGACTCGTTGCCGCCGCCGGTCCCGTAATCGACCTTGCCGATGCGTGTCTGGACCTCGATCGCGTGCGGCGCTGCGGTTTGCCGGAGGTGATCTTTGCGGAAGGTAAAACGACGATTCAGGTGGTAGAGATCGCGGCTGCGATGGTCGATGCCGGACAACCGCTTTTCGTTTCGCGCGTGAATCTGGACCAGGCGCGTGCACTCTGCGAGGCTCATTCTCGCGCAACGCATCATGAATTGGCGCGCGCGGTGACGCTTGGCCGAAATCACGATGGCGAACCGGTCGGCCACGTTGCGGTTGTGAGCGCAGGGACATCCGATCTGCCGGTAGCGGAAGAAGCCGCGCTTACCGCGGAATGGATGGGAGCCCGGGTTGAACGCGTCGTCGATGTCGGAGTGGCGGGTTTGCATCGGTTGATGCGCAGCTTGGACACGCTGCGAGCTTCTCGAGTTGTTGTCGTGGTTGCGGGCATGGAGGGGGCGCTGCCCTCCGTGGTCGGCGGGTTGCTGGCACAGCCGATTATTGCGGTGCCGACCAGCGTGGGCTACGGGACCAACCTCGAAGGGATCACAACCCTTCTCGCCATGATGACCTCATGTGCGCCTGGGATTTCCGTGGTCAATATCGACAACGGTTTCGGCGCAGGAATCGCCGCCGCTCT
>CAUZEO010000330.1:0-5964 GCA_963578625.1 Kiritimatiellia bacterium
TCTATATGCGGTGCCACATGGCAACACCGGTGACGTGATCCATCATACGACCGAACACCGCAACGGGGCCGGCTCGCTTTTAACCGCAACGGACGCACTGATCGACGGCGATGGAACAGAATACGCTTTCAATGATGGTACCGGTTATGCACAACTGGCCCTGTTTAATCCTAACGAGTGGTATCACATCAGGGAGATCGCCTATGGTCCTGGTTCCGCTGATGGCCCTGCCCGAACCTTTGACGTCAGGATTACCAGGGAATCTGACGGCTCGGTCGTTCTTGACTCGACAGGCCTTGGCTGGATTAACAATTATCCCGACGTCATAGGGACGAAATTTGGTTCCCTCGGCCGAATGGGTTTCCAAATCTATCTCGACAATCTGAAGATTAACGACGTGATTCCCATAATTAACGACGAGATTCCCATAACGGTTGCGTCCACCAATGTGGTGGTGGCGAATACGGCCGGGGTCTCATTTCAAAGCGTATCGAATAGTACGTACCGTCTGCAATCCACCCCGGACCTGGTGTCGACGAACTTCAGCGATACCGGCGCCATCGCCATCGGCGATGGGGGGGGCATGACGCTCTTCGATCCGGCCGGGACGTCCACGTCAAAGAACTACAGGGTCCAGCATAATTAGCGCTTGGAATTTTCTAATATCAACGCAAGGAAGGCGCTCAAGCAGGCCCCCCACGGCCTTGGCCTGCTCCAAAACCCAGGCATCGACTACCAAAATGGATTCGGAAACCGAAGTTGCGTGAAGTGTTTGTCCCGTCCGATTTGTGCGTAAAGAGCAGGGCGAGCCCGTGGGGGGCGCGTCTCTTGAGATTCACATGCCTTTTCGGTATGCCTATTCTGTTCGCTCAGGGTGCAACCGATCCGCAGAACATTGCAGGGGACAAGCCATACGTCTTCTCATCCCCGCCCAACTATTCCCATTGTACCGATGAGGGCGACCCGACCGACCGACCTGACGGACGGACGGGTCTTCGAACAACCCGATTCGTTGTGGTCACAGAAGGGCACCGTCGGCTGGAATCGCAGACGCCGTCCCGTCCAGATCACGTTGGACCTGGGTGACGTCCAGCCGATCCGGGGCGCCTCGTTCCACACTGCCGGGGGCGAGGTTGGGGTCGCTTTGCCGTCCACCATCGCGGTGCAGGTCAGCAAGGATGACCAGGCGTACTACCTGGCCTCTCATCACTTTGGTCCCAAGGACACGTTCGGCAGCCTCGAGCAGGGAACCGAGGCGTTCGACCGCGCGCTTGCCCGGTTTGCTTCGCGTTGGGCGGAGCACAACCGCGAGCTCGGCCTGAAGCCGGGCCAGGTCGGGATTTGTTTCTTTGACGAGCCCAGCGATCCCGACACGTTCAAGGTGACTCGCAATTTCGGTCAGGCGTTCAAGGCCGGCACCGACGAGATCCTTCTCTGGAGCAATCCGATCATCACGACGGCAGAGATCGAGTTCTTCCGAGAAGCGATGGAGCCGTGCGACATTATTTGTCCGAAGCTGCAGGAGTATCGCAGGGGGAATGCAGAGATGCGAGGAGCTTACCGGGAACTGCAGTCCCGGGGCAAGCGTCTCTGGTTCTATGAATGCAGTGGGCCCACGCGCATGGGAAATGCCGCCTACTATCGCCTTCAGCCGTGGTTCGCGAGCCGGTTCAATGCGACCGGCGGTGGTTTCTGGGCGTACGCCGACGGGGGCGGGAGTACCGATAGCTGGAATGATTACCCGGCCGTCTGCAGCACGAGTTATACGCCGGTTTATTTCTCGCGGGATCGTGTTACGACGTCCAAACACTGGGAGGCCAGCCGCGAAGGGATTCAGGATTGGCAGTACCTGGACATGCTGAAAAACTGCGTCGCCGAGCTCAAGAAGGCCGGTGACGAACACGATATAGCATACTACGTAGTCTTTTCTACTACGGAGACACGGAGTGTCAAAAGAATTCCCTCCGTGGGCTCCGTGACTCCGTGGTTCATGACGTTTGGTTTCGGCTTTGCAGCTTTGGGCCTTTTTGTGGCTGCGTCATGCATAGGAGTCGCCGATCGGAAGTCTTGACGTCTTCCGCTACTTTATGCTTGAATAGTTCGGTTCGACACCGAACCTCATCATCTCATCGGAAATTTAACTTGACGATTCAGCGTGAACTGAAATCGGGCACCGGCATGACTCGAAACTCATAAAGTGAGAAAAGACATGAAAATGATGAAGAAAGCACTGACGAAAACACGAATGATCGCAGGAATGCTCGTTGTAACCACTTCACCGGCTTTTGGCGTTCTCACTTTTAATGAAGATATGGAGCAGTACGCTACGAACACGGTGATTGTGACCGGGAGCCCAACAACCATTCCCGGAAGCACCTGGTTTTTTCAACATTTCGGCAGCCCCAACCTTCCTCCTAATTTGCCCACGGCTACGGTTATCGCCGACCCGACCGGTGCAGGCCACGGTAACGTTCTTGCTTATATAAATCCCTTTCCCATCAGCGGCCACAGCCGGGCTACTTCGCTAGACGCCCTCGGCGCCGCGCCTTCCCAGACTTTGGTGGTCAACTTTGATCTATATACGGTGCCACACGGCAACACCTCTGACCAGATCCATCATACGATCGAAACGCTCTCACGCTTAACCGCAACGGACGCACTGATCGACGGCGATGTAGCAGAATACGCTGTCAATGAGGGTACCGGTTATGTACAACGGGCCACGTTTAATCTTGGCGAGTGGTATCACGTTACGGAGACCGCCTATGGTCCTACTTCTGCTGATGGCCCTGCCCAAACCTTTGACGTCAGGATTACAAGGGAATTTGACGGCTCGGTCGTTCTTGACACGACAGGCCTTGCGTGGAGGAACAGTCAGAACGATGTCCAAGCGACGAAATTTGGTTCCATCGGCACAAGCAATTTCGAAATCTATATCGACAATCTAACCCTTAATAACGAGATTCCCGGACCGCCCAATCCCGGCGTAACGGTTGCGTCCACCAATGTGGTAGTGGCCGATACGCGCGGGGTCTCATTTCAAAGCGAATCGGATAAGACGTACCGTCTTCAATCCACCCCGGACCTGGTGTCGACGAACTTCAGCGATACCGGCGCCATCGCCATCGGCGATGGCGGGGGCATGACGCTCTTCGATCCGGCCGGGACGTCCGCCTCAAAGAACTACAGGGTCCGGCAGAATTAGCCACGGAGTTGGGATCGAAATTAGATCGAAACTCATAAAAGGAGAATCGACATGGAACGGATGAAGAAAGCACGGATGAAAACAATATTAATCGCGGAAACACTTCTGATCGCAGGAATGCTTGTTGTAACCACTTCACCTGCTGCTTTTGGCGTTCTCACTTTTAGTGAAGATATGGAGCAGTACGCTACGAACACGGTGATTGTGACGGGGACACCAACAACCATTCCCGGAAGCTCCTGGTTTTTCCAAGCGTTCGGCGGCGACGCTCCTAATTTGCCCACGGCTACGGTTATCGCCGACCCGACCGGTGCAGGCCACGGTAACGTTTTGCATTATATAAATCCCACTCCCACAGGCGGCGGCATCGGCTATATTACTTCGGTAGATGCCCTCGGCGCTGCGCCATCCCAGACCTTGGTGGCCGACTTTGACATCTATATGATACAGCTCGGCTCTAGCCAGGTACAGAATACTTTCGAAACGCTCGCACGTCTCACCGCGACGGACACACTTCTCGGCGGCAACTTCCCGGGAGCATACAATACCTTCCAGCCCGGTGATGTCAGTTATCAATTTCTTGCCGAGATGCATTTTGGCGAGTGGTATCACGTTCGGGAGATCGCCTATGGTCCTACTTCCGTTGATGGCCCTGCCCAAACCTTTGACGTCAAAATTGTCAGGGCACTTGACGGCTCGGTCGTTACGGACACGACAGGCCTTGCGTGGAGGAACAGTCAGCCCGACGTCCAAGCGAAGAAATTTGGTTCCATCGGCAAAGCCAATTTAAATATCTATGTCGACAATCTAACCCTTAACGACGAGATTTCCGAGCCGCCCGACCCCGGCGTAACGGTTCCGTCCACCAATGTCGTGGTGGCGGATACGGCCGGGGTCTCATTTCAAAGCGAATCGAATAAGACGTACCATCTGCAATGCACCCCGGACCTGGTGTCGTCGAACTTCAGCGATACCGCCGCCATCGCCATCGGCGCCGGCGGGGGCATGACGCTCTTCGATCCGGCCGGGACTTCCACGTTAAAGAATTACAGGGTCCAGGAAAAGTAGTCACGGAGAGAGGCTGTGACCTTGACACAAGTCACCGATGACACCAAGCCAAGCAAATCCCCTTAAGCAAAGTCCGCGATTTCTTCTCTCTGGGCCGCAAACAGTTCATCCACCATCGCCTTGATCTCGTCGAGCGTCAGGACCGAAGCGGTCAAGGGGTCGAGGGCCACCGCCTGCTCGATCGCTTTACGGTTGCCTTCCAGGGCGCCTTTCACGACGAGTTCGTCCTGGTTGCAGCGGTTCCGATTGAGCGCCGCGCACTGCGGGGGCAGGCGAAACAATGTGCGTGCCTCCGGCTTCAAAACAAAATGCAACCCCACTTCGCGCCAATACTCAACAACCAGTTCCCACATTTCTGATTGAGGACTATCCTCCGGCGACCAATGGATGAGTTGCCGGAAGGGTTTGCCGTCGGGCATTCGGCGCATCCCGTCACGACCGCGTTTCAATCCGACCTCGTCCAGCAGTCGATTTCGCGCGATCCGGTTCGTACTCGAGGTACAGCTCGTTGAACCACGGCTGGAAGTACGGATCCTCAGGCATGGAGACGCCCCTCGACGGCGCGGCCAAGCCACGAAAAGCCAACTCGATGATTTCCTCTCGGTTGATTGCCAGCATCAGGGCAATGCGGAACCGCCGATCCTGAAGGATCGGACGGATTTCGGGGTCTTTGCTGTAGTGGTTGACGTACACGCCGAGTGTCGAGCGTCGGTCCGCCTGGATGCGGTACTTCCCCCGCTCGCGGTTCTCCATGAAGAGGGTGTACTTGGGGGTCTCCAGGTAGTGGCCCTGGTTGTCCGATTCGCCGTTCATGGCCTTCAGGTTCAACATCTCCACGTTCTGCACGACCGTGAAATTGATTCGATCAATGTAAGGTAGTTGATTGCCTGCGGGATCCACTTTCCAATAATACGGATTGCGCCCGGCGACATATCGCATCGCCGGCGGCGCCACGGAGATCTTCCAAGGCCTCACCGTGGGGAGTTCGGTGTTGTAGTGCAGATCAGACATCTTCAGGAAAAGCCGATGCCACACGCCAAGGCCGGTGTCGCGCGCCTGCTGTTCCAGTTCAGTCCGATCCGCATAGCGAATGTGAAACTGCTTCAGGTAGTGCTTGGGTGCATACATCCAGCCTCCCCGAAATGCCATCATCTCCAGGAACATGCCATTGGGGCGTTCGAAATGGAACTCAACCGTGTACGGGTCCGGCGCGGTCAGCCTGAAGTGATTCCCGTCCGGGGTGAACATGGTCGGGAAGATGGGATGCAAATCCTTATTCGAGGCAATGTCCTCGAACCAGAAAAGGACGTCCTCGGCGGTGAACGGGTGGGCGTCGGACCACTTGATCCCCCGGCGCAGGTGAAAGACGTAGGTCGTACCGTCGTCCCGGATCTCCCAACTGTCGGCCAGTCCCGGGACGACCTTTCGGCCCGTCTGATCCCAGCGCGCGAGCGGCTCATAACCAAGCCCGCTCTGCATGTTGGTGTCATTGGGATTGATGCACAGTCTCTCCCACGTGCCGCCGTGTTTACCGATGGAACGAACGGGTTGGACGACCAGGGGGTTTTCGGGAAGGCGCTCCACCACCGGCGGCAGCTTGCCCGCCTGCACCCGCTCCGCCAGCATGGGCGCCTCACGGTACTCAGCTGCCGCCGTGCCCGCGAACAGAACAAAGATCGCGATGAATTGAC
>CAUZEO010000331.1:0-5963 GCA_963578625.1 Kiritimatiellia bacterium
GTCCGGGCGGTACACACCCTCCTTCACGGGCACATCGTGAAATCGGCCATAGGGAAAGCCGTTGATGGTGAAGGCATACAGGTTTTCACTCCGCAAAAAATCGCGGAATATTTCAAGCGTCGCAGGCGCGGCCAGCGACCGTGCTGCCTGGTTGCTGATTCTCAGCCCGAGTCCATACTCCCGATCCGCAGCGATTCCATCTCTGACCCTGCGCGCATGATTCTTGATCGCACTGAAATTGTCCTCCCAGGACTCGCCCCGATGGGCGTTGAGGCAGTAGGTCAGGTGGATAGCTGGATCGTCGGATAGGCGCATTGTGGCAATCGATCAGGCATGAACCTTTTCTTCTTTAAGTCTTCGGCAGGCGGAGACGACTCCGGCCTCGTCGACTTCGTTCATTTCGCGCCTCGCGCCCAACGGACCAGGGTAGGTCACGCACAATTCGCCGCCGAGGTGCTCCTGAAAATCCTCGAGTCCCCCGAGGATCTCGAGGCGCCCTCCATCGACTGTGCGATCAAGCGCGTCATGCCAGACGGGCAAACCACACGTCTGTAGCGCGTTGATCAATCGATCCGCATCGCGAACGGAAAGCCAGCCCTGATCGACCGCATAGATTGCATCCAGGGCAATCCCGATGGAAACCGCCTCTCCATGGGACAACGAATAGGATGTCATTGATTCCAGCTTGTGTGCGGACCAGTGCCCGAAATCGAGCGGTCGTTCGTTGCCGTATTCAAATGGGTCCAGGTTGTCGCGAATATGGTCAAGGTGCAGCGTTGCGCACCGGTGAATGATCTTCTCAATCACGCCCAGGTCGCGGGACCGTACCGCAGTCGTCCACGCACAAAGATCCTCGAAAAACTCCGCGTCCTTAATCATGGCAACTTTAAATGCCTCAGCCACGCCGCCGCACAAATACGGATCCGGCAAGGTAGCCAGAAAATTGGAGTCGTTAATTACCGCGAAGGGGGGATGAAATGTTCCCACCGTGTTTTTCCCGCCGTGAAGATTCATCCCGTTCTTCACCCCGATTCCCGCATCGCACTGCGCAAGCACGGTGGTGGGAATTCTGACGACGCGGAGACCGCGGTGAACGATGGACGCGCCGAAGCCTATCGCGTCCAGCACGGCTCCGCCGCCGACCACCAGCACGAATGAATGGCGGCACATCCGATACTCGAGCATCACGTCCACGGCGTGTATTAATTGACGATAGTCATTCTTGAACGCTTCTCCGCCCGGCACGGATACCGGTGTGCATACAAGCTCCACTGTATTTTTGTGCTCGAGAAAATAGGATTCAATCCGGCGGAACAGATCCGGATGCGATGCAACGACGCCGTCGTCCACGAACGCGGCGACCCTGTGAACTCTTTCTTCCTGGAGCCGGTTGAGCGCTTCCACGAGCGCCAAATTTCCGGTGTCAAAAACCCCTCGCGAAAAAATGACCGGATAATGGAAGGGCACCTGGAACTTCTGTTGATATTCCTGCATATGGCCGCATCAAGCTATGTTGAAGAACTAGCTGATTATTATACCATCTATAGAATCGTACAAGTTTCGCCGATCCAAGACTTGAGGGCCGCCGCAAGATCCAGAAAGGTTTCCGGATTTCCCGGGAAATCGACCGTGGAAGTCCAGGCGATGGCGCGACCGGGACCGGAGCGGCCGTGCGACCCGCGAACGCGGCCTGGATCACGGCTTACACCGGGAGGCGGCCAGCCGAAGAACAGTTCACACGGATCAAAGCCTGGTTTGTTGTGAATGTCTACGTGAGATGCGAAATCGGGCTCTTCTTCTCTTTCCGTCCACCAGGGATAGGCAAACCATTGACCGGACTTTGCCACCAGGAAGAAAGTTCCGGATGATGCGTGATACACATCACGCTCCCCCTGAGCCTTGGCATCGAGAACCTCTTCGACTCCCGGCAACCCGGCAAGAAGCTCGCGCACCTTCTCCGCGCGATCAGGTTTCTGTACATAAACATGGGCGATTTCGTGGTCGACCACGGCGAAGGCAGCACTGCCGAAGAAATCCGGATAGGTCCGCCTGCCAACCTGGGTAACATCGAAAAGCCCTGCCTCTCTGAGGGCCCGATTGGGAAAAACCGGCTCCGCGGTAACCCGGCCGATCGAATAGTCACCGGCCACGAAAATCTCGTACCCCTGGTTCGATGCGGTGGCAATCAGACGGGACAGATAACTGTCGAGTTGACCAACAGCGGCTTTGACTTTCTCCGAGTTGGGGCCCTGCCGCTGAAGGTCATAATCCAGGAGAGGGAGATAACCCAGAAGCAGATCGGGCGCCCAATCGGGCTCGCACATGACTGCTTCCAGTGCTTCGACGATCCACTCCGTAGACTTTCGGGAGGCAAGCGGTCCCCAGTAGTGCATCAAGTTGAACGGCTTTCCGATCCGTTTCGCGAGCCCTTCATACAAGTCGCGCGGCCTGCAGTAGCAGTTCTGAATCATGCCGCCGCCATGTTTGTGAATGGGTTTGGGAGACAGAACAAGGTCTACCGACTCGCCGAGACTTTGTTGCCAGAACATCATGCCCACGCGCAGACCCCTGGCCCTGGCTTGATCCCAGATTCGAGGGCCGGTCACAAGATTTGAAGACTGCTCCCAGAAGAGAGGTTTCGCGAGTTCGGGAAAATATCTCCCATTGGACACCATTCCGTGTTTGCCCGGAGGTACGGCCGTACGAAGGGTGGCCTGGGCGGTACAGGTAACCGCGGGAAACACGCTCTCCGCGGAACGCCAGGTGCGGCCCCCAAGTTTGGGGTTTGTCGAAGCAACGAGGTCGTGCCCCAAAGCGGCGACCTGAATAATGAGAAGTTTAGCCGGCATAGGCTGCACGCATGATTTCAACTTCCATAGAAGAGCCTGCCCAACAACGACGCCGGGATGAAAAGAGACAGGATCAGCACGGATCCCACCGCGGAGCCCGGCATGCTGCTCGCGGCGATGAGCCAGGCCTGGAGTGGTATCAGGCCACGCAGGAAAACGCCGATTGCCGGCGGCACCGCTTCGGTTCTGCGCTCGGGTTTTGTTTTCGAAACCTTCAGGTACGCGGCACTCACGGTCAGAACCCACACAACTGCCGCAACGAGGCCGGTGATCCGGTTCGGATGTCCGGCATAGAAGATAGGAAGAGCGATGAATGCGCACAAAAATCCGGTGACGAGAAGGGGAGCCCATATGCCCGTGCCGGCCCGGTCTGCGTCGGCTTCAAAGCGGGCAACGACGGTCACGGACACGACATAGAGAAACACGGATACAACCCCCAGCGCCAGGGCCGGCGCGAAGGGCGTGGTATCCGCCACAGATACTCCGACCAGAAGATTCAGTGCGCGACAGGAAGCCATGTTGAGTTCCCCGAGGACCGGGACCCGCTTGCACCAGAGGTTGTACGCAAGGACAGCGAGCGCGAGCGCGGCGGTCACCGCTGGGGTGGCACCGCCGCAATACATACTCAGAGCCCCTGCGGCGGCAAAGAGGGACACACATACGATGGTCCCCTGCGACCTGCTAATCCGGCCACTGGGCAGAGGCCGACCCGGCCTTTCCTTTCTGTCGATCTGCTCATCGACGAGGTCATTGAGGATGAGACCCGCGGCGTAGAGCGACAATCCGACCCCACATGCCGCGGCCAGATCGGTTGCATGGGTAAGAACTGCGCCTCCAGCCAAAAAAAATCCGGCGACCAGATCTCCCGGAACCGTAAAGAGATTGGGAATACGGAATACCTGCAGCCAGAATCGAAGTACGGTGGGTCGTCCCATTTCTCCCGGTCTATAGGGTTCTGGCGGTGAAATCAACGCTAGTGCGATACAATCCCTAAAACGGTCTTCAATGGCCCGTCTCCATGCGGTATACATCTCTTTCATGAAGAAAACACCTCTTTATGAAGCGCACCGGGCGCTCGGCGCCCGGATTGGCCCTTTCGCCGGCTGGGCAATGCCTATTCAGTATGCCGGGATCGTGCCGGAGCATCTGCATACGCGGTCCTCGGTCTCCATTTTCGACACCTGCCACATGGGGGAATTCGATTTTCGGGGGCCCAGTGCAGAATCCGACCTCGAGGGTCTGGTAACCCAATCCGTATCGTCCATGAAAGACGGGCAGTGCCGCTATGGGTTTCTGCTGAACGAAGCGGGGGGCGTGCTGGATGACATTACCGTCTTCCGGCGAAGTTCCGATCACTTCTTCATGGTCGTGAACGCCGGAACCCTGGCGTCCGACGCGGACTGGATCCAGAAACGGCTGTCGTCCGGGACCCGGTTCACCAACCTGTCCCCCAACCGGGCGAAGCTCGATATCCAGGGCCCTCGGTCCCGAGAGCAGATAGAGACGATCACGGGTCAGAGCCTGCCCGATCTCCGCTATTTTCGTTTTTGTGACACGGAGTTGTGCGGCGTTCCGTGTACGCTGAGCCGGACCGGGTACACTGGCGAATGGGGATACGAAATTTATTTCCCGGCAGAGCCCGCGACTCAAATGTGGGAGACATTTCTTCGCGATTCGAGCATTCGGCCCGCCGGCCTCGGCGCGCGGGATACGCTTCGTCTCGAAGTCGGTTATCCCTTGTACGGCCGCGAGCTGAGCGCAGATCAGACGCCCGTATCGACCTTCGGAACCCAGTTTATCGATGTGACCAAGTCATTCGTCGGGCGCGACGCTGTTCTTCGGGAACTCGAGGAGGGGCCGCGGCGAAAGATGTGCGGCTTGCGCCTGGAGTCAAAGCGCGCTGCCCGCGAGAGAGATCGGGTTACGCTCGACGGGGAGGAAGTCGGTACCGTTTCCAGCGGCTCGCTCGCGCCCAGCATGCGGGTAGCGGTGGCAATCGCGTTTGTCGATAGCGCCCTGGCCGAACCGGGGACCATGCTGGACGTCCAGATACGTGGTAAGCCATTACCGGCCCAGGTCGTGACGTTGCCGTTCTACCACGATGGATCAGCGCGAAAGAAATAGTCCGGCGGTCGCCGTACGGGGCGGTTTCGTAATATCCCGCACATTTCTTAGAACCCGAAGCACGTCAATGATGTTTTGTCTTTGACATAGAGCCGCCCATTCGCGATCGCAAGATGGGCCCACGTCGGCGAGTCTGCGACTTCCCATATGGCCAACTCCTGATACTTCTCGCTGCTCGCTTCCACGGCGTACAGATCAGCCTCGGTCGTCAAGACCAGCAGCGTATCACCTACCCGCGTGAGTGATGCGTTGTCGCCCATCCGGCCTTCGGTCTCCCACTTCACCTCGCCCGTCGCCGTATCCAGGCAGACCAACTGTCCTTTTTTTCGATTCGAAAACGCAAACAGATGGTCGCGGTAGGCCACAGGTGAACTCAGATAGAGGTTATGCCGTTTGTTTCTCCAGGCTTCGGAGGGTTGCCCTCCCTCCTCATTCATGCGCGCGGCAAAGACCTCTCGATGCAATCCCGAATAGACGAGCAATCCGTCAACAAAGAGAGGTGTAATGCTGTTTTGCTTCCACGACGTTTTGAATTCCAGGCTCCAGAGCTTTTTGCCGTCGGTGTTTCGCACGCCCTGGAGAGTTTCGCGCGTGAATGTAACAATCTGCGCCGCATCACCTGTGCCAATCAACACCGGAGATGCGTAAGACGGACCGTCGTCGCCTGCCCGCCAGGCTTCGGCTCCGTTGTCCCGGTCATATGCGATCAATGCGCCTCGCTTCTCTCCGCCCACGTGGACGATAACAAATCCGCCCTCGACGAGACTCGAAGATGCGGTTCCGTACGATGGCGAAGATTCGCCGAATTCGCCCTCATCCCGCTTGCGCCACACGACCTCTCCGCTTGCGGCATCAAGGCAGGTAAGCGCCCCGCTGATGCCGAGCGCATACACGCGTCCGTCAGCGACCGTGACGGTCGACTTGGGCCCCTTTCCGTGACGGCGCGCGCCGAGATTCATCTTGTAGGACATGGGGTAATGATACACCCAC
>CAUZEO010000332.1:0-5948 GCA_963578625.1 Kiritimatiellia bacterium
AGCCCCCGTTGGGGAGCAGGTTCACTTCCTCGCCGGCGGCCACGGTCGCCCCGGCAAGGGCCAGCAAAAACAGGGTTGCGAGAATTGCCATTGGTCTACCTTTCACGTTGTGATTGTGATCAGTCGGCTAACACGGATATATTCGGCTTGTCAAGTTGGCCGATCGATTGCCCGTCGGCAAATGAGGATCATTCAAAGATCGTGTGGATCGCTGCGCGGATCAATCCGTGCCTGACAGCTGGAGAATCGCACCCATGACCGCCATCGATTTCAACTGCCGGGAGATTCGCTATGCCATCGTCGGCCGGCACCTTGAGATTTTCCGGGACCCGGTACGGTTGGCCCGGTTCGACCTGTGCCCGGGGGCCGACAGACCCGTGCGGATCGGCGCTTTCCGCCGGGAGGGGGCCCGCGCCTGGGCGCCTCTGGAGGGCGCCGTGGAGGGGCGAGCGGTGGTCGAAATGAAAGACGGCCGCATCGGCTACACCGTCGAAACCTCGCAGAAACACTTCGACCGGCTCACCTACTTCCCTTCCAGTACCCTCGACGGAGACCTCCTGCACACGTTCATCTGGACGCAGCGGGATCGCGCATGGGAGATGAGCGAGGATGTCGAGGTGAAGGTTCGCGAGACGGGCGGGGATGCGGGCCACCCCTGCGAGGGCTACCTCGCCGACCCCAGCGACATGCCCCCTTATTGGCCGGGGCGATGCTGCCCCCGCGTCTGCGCGGCTCATCACCCGGAAACCGGCTGGTGGGGCATGTGCCTCCCGGGACCGCTTCCGGTCTGCGAAACCGCGTTCAGACTGCAGCAGGAGCGGTTCGACATCGCGTTCCGCTACCTGAGGCCCGGTTGCGAAGACGGGTTCATGCCCACGGTCTGGTTCGCGCTACCGCTGTCCGATCCCCGGGACCCGTACAGCGTGATGCCGCACATGTGGGAGCTGAGCGCGCCGTGGCGGCTGGAGCCGGACCGCGATTACCCGCGCTCGAAGTTCCAGGGACTGGCGGTCTGTCACCCCTGGGACCCGATCCAGCAGGCGATCGGCAAGACCTTCACCGAACCCATCCCGCTCGGCGCGAAGGAGTCCCCGATGACACCTGAGTTCCTGCTCGGGCTGCTGAACGAGTTCGTCGCCTTCGAACCCTCGGTCAAGTGGCACTTCTGGCTTCCCCAGGGCTGGTACAAGAACGTCGGAGACTACGAGATCGGGGACAACCTGGGCGGCGAGGAAGGCTTCCGGAACCTGGCCGACGAGTTCCGCAAGGGGGGACACCTGTTGACGGTACATGTGCGTCTGAGCACGTTCAACGAGCGAAGCAAGGTTGGACGGGAGCACCCCGACTGGGCGGCCCCTCAACGACCGGAGAACCCCATCCGATACTGGGCGAACAACCCCGAGGAGGAAGGCGCGCAAAGGGTCATGGACGTCACACGCCCCGAGGTCAGGGAACACTTGAAGGGCCAGATCCGACGATTCCTGTCCGACGAGCCCGGCTGTCTGAACATGGACGGGGTTTCACCCACCGCCGACCGCAATCTCAGCGCCCTGGACTTCGAACTGGCCGACGACGACTACGGGGTCGGCGATCTCCTGGCGTACAAGGTGAACAAGGAGCTTCTTCTATATGCCAAGTCCGTCAAACCGCGCGCGCACATGTACTTCATGTACATGCCGTCCCTCTACGGGATCTCCGAGGAGGCCCACACCATGGAGGACTACCAGCAGTACCCCATGCACACCATCCAGCAGTTACGGCTCATTACCAACCTCTACCCGACACTGCCGCTGCACACCGCCAACTGGTGCGTCTCGCGCACCAAGGCGTTGGCGCTATGGCCCCTGGGCGTGGCCGCCGGCCGTCCGGAGATCGACAACCCCCACGCATTCCCCAGTCCCTTCCTCACCGGTTGGCACGACATGGACCAGGCGTACCGGCGCCGGACCGCCGCCACGCTCACCGCCTACGCCAACAGTCCCTGGACGCCCGACACCGTCAATATTCCCGCCAAAGTCGAGGGCGAAGGCCTGCGCATGGAAGTGACCGCCGGACGCCGGCGCACCGAGGGGCCGCTGGCCGGATTTTACGGCGCGTTGTCGCTCGGGTCCCAAACGGTGGTGACCTTCAGTGAGACGCTTGCGATGGTGGCGGGCACGCTTTCCAAGACGGTCACCGTGCCGCTGCCGCCCGGGGCGGTCGTGGAATCGGTGAACCGCGTCGGCCACGACGGCGAACGGGAAGCGCACGAATACGCGGTGCTGCCCGAAGGCCTCCGCCTCCACGCGCCGGATGCGGCCGGGGAGACCAAACTGGTGGAAATCAACTACAGGTTGCCCAAGCGATGAATGCCCGCGTCAAGTTTCACTGCGACAAGTCCATCCAGATCGTCTTGGTCTCGCAGTACTGGTCGTGCGCCATGAGCGACTTGTCGCGGCCGCCGAAGCCGGACTGCTTGTAGCCGCCGAAGGGCGTGGCCATGTCCCCTTCGCCGTAGCAATTCACGCTCACGGTTCCCGCTTGCAGCGCGCGCGCGATCCGGTGCGCCCGCTTCACGTTGGAGGTAAACAGGGACGCCTGCAGGCCATAGGACGTGGCGTTCGCGATGTCCACCGCCGCGGCCACGTCGTCGACCTCAATCACCGACAGCACCGGACCGAAGATTTCGTCGCGCGCGATGGTCATGTCGGGCGTGACCCCATCGAAGACCGTGGGCTCAATGTAGAGCCCGTTGCCCTCGGCGATCCGGTCGCCGCCGAGGACCACGGACGCGCCTTCTTTTCTGCCCGTGTTGATGTAGCCCATCACCTTGTCGCATTGTTCCCGGGTCACGATGGCGCCCAGGCGGTTGGCGGGATCGAGCGGATACCCGGTCGGCCAGTCGGCCGTCTTCTCAATGACCTGCTCCAGCAGCGGCTCCTTGATTCCCTTCTCCACAATCAACCGCGAATTGGAGGTGCAGTTCTGCCCGCTGTTCCAGAAGACCGACAGAACCGCGTGGGTGGCGACCTCGTCGAGTTGCCCGGCGTCGCCCAGCACGATGCACGGGTTCTTGCCGCCGCATTCGAGCACGATTCGCTTGAGGTTGGAGTCTGCGGAGTAGCGGAGGAATTCCCGGCCGATCTCGGTGGATCCCGTGAACGACACCGCGTTGATATCCGGGTGCAGACCGACCGCACGGCCGGTGGTTTCCCCCGGGCCGGGGACCACGTTGAACACGCCCGGCGGGATTCCCGCTTCCACGGCCAGTTCGGCCACTCGCAGGGCGGTCATGCTCGTCTGTTCGGCGGGCTTGACGATGACGCTGTTACCCGCGGCCAGCGCCGGCCCGATCTTCCAGGCGAGCATCATGAGCGGGAAATTCCAGGGAAGCACGCAGGCTACCACCCCCATCGGTTCCTTGACCACCAGCCCCAGGGCCTCCTCCCCGGAAGGCGACACCTGGCCGTAGAGCTTGTCCGTCGCCTCAGCATGCCACTGCAGGCAGCTCATCGTCTCCGGCAAGTCGATCTCCACGCAGTCCCGGATCGGTTTGCCGCTCTCCACGCTTTCCAGTACCGCGAGTTCCTGCTGGTGGGCCGCCACCTGTTTTACCAGCTCCAGCAGGGCATTCTTTCGGTCGGTCGGGTGTTGTTTGGACCAGACCCCGTCGGCGAAAGCGGCGCGGGCGGCCCGGACCGCCCGGTCCACGTCGCCCGCTTCGCAGGAGGCGATCTCGGTAATCACCTCACCCGTCGCGGGGTTGACGGTGTCCATCGTGCCCCCCGACCGGGCCGGCACGAATTCGCCCTCGATAAAGGCCTGGGTGGGAAGAGTGATCTGGCCGGCAATGGTCTCGAATTCCTCTCTCGTCAACAGGTCACTCATGTCGCACCTCAGTTCGCGCGGGATGAAACTGCATTCGGCTCCGCCAAGTGGTAGAGGCATCGAGGTGGATCGGCAAGCCCGAAACCCTTGCTAAAAAATTCCGCACCTGGCCGCTTGACGCGGGAGAGGGGCATGGTCTAGCGTCCGGCCATGCATCCATTAATGAAAAAGATGAGCGCCGGGGACGTGGTGGTAGGGATGACGGCGGCCGAGTTGCTTCGTCCCCCCTTGGTGAAGATCTACGCCAACGCGGGGGCGGATTTCATCTACATCGAGAACGAGCATTCCCTGCTCAACCCGGCGTCCTACGCCGATTTCCTTCTCTGCGCGCAGGACAACGGCCTGCCCGTGGTGGCCAAGACGCCCTACCTTGACCGGGGCGCCATCGTCAAGCAGCTGGACTCCGGCACGACCTGCCTGCAGTTGCCCATGACGGAAGGGCCCGAGGACGTTCTGACCCTGCACAACTGGCTCAAGTATCCGCCGGTGGGCGAGCGGGCAGTCTGTTGCGGGTACGCCAGCACGGGGTACAAGCCCGTGGACCTGGCTACCTATATCAAGCAGCAGAACGAAGACACCATGCTCATCGCCCACATCGAGACGAACAAGGGGGTCGATGCCATCGAGGAGATCCTGGGTACCGGCGTGGTGGACCTGGTGTTCATCGGGCAGGACGACATGTCGATTTCCGTCGGCGCGCCCGGCGACCATCACGATCCCCGGCATGTGGCGGCGATCCAGCGCGTGGCCGAGGCCGCCCGTAAACACAACGTATTCTTCGGGCTTTTCGCCCCGGGCACGGAGAGCGCGAAGCGCTGGATCGCAGAGGGCGCCCTGTTCTTCGAGGCCGCCGACGAACTGATGCTCATCGACCAGGGGGCGAGGGCAGTGGTTGAGGATTTCCATGCGCTGAAGGGATAGGCGCCATGCCGATGCACCTGAGGCCCCTCGACGAGGAACAGGTTCAACGTCTCCACAAGGCGTCGCTGGCGATCCTGGAGAGCACCGGCGTCGACGTCGCGCACCCGCGGGCACAGGTCGAACCGGGCCAGGCGCACCGGCCCCCGGTGGATCTCGAGGTGTCGATCCGCGATCAAGTAGCGAATCCCTCGGCAGTTTCAATCGATCTTGACCAGCTAATTATACCTGTGTTAACCGACTGATTACAATCACAACGTGAAAGGCAGACCAATGGCAATTCTCGCAACCCTGTTCTTGCTGGCCCTTGCCGGGGCGACCGTGGCCGCCGGCGAGGAAGTGAACCTGCTCCCCAACGGGGGCTTTGAGAAGGACGAGAACGGGGTCGGCATCGCCGACGGGTGGGTCGCGCAGCCCTTCCACTTCTCTCGGCAGACGCTGGACGAGGTGCAGTCGTACATCGAGAACCTGCCGCCCTGGGAGCAGTTGCTCGAGGGGAAGACGATCCCCGCCGCCGACGGCACGGCGATGTGGGCGCGGACGCCGGAAGGGAATTGGCCCGAAAAGATGTTCACGTTCGGGAGCCAGTACTGGGGCTCCTACGAACGACACTGGAGGCCCGAGGTAAACTGGTACGAGCGGGTCAAACGGGAGGCGATTCCCCGATACTCCCGGTTCGGCGAACTGCCCGTCCCCGAGGACCTGGACCTGGGCGCCGTCACGCTCATGCTCTCGGCGAAGCGCCCGCACGGGCAGGTGGTGTCCGAGCCGATCGCGGTGAAGCCGGACACGGGGTACCGCCTCCGCTTCTACGTCAGGACGTGGGGGGGCGGCGAGTACTGGCGGGGACCGCAGGTGCTCGACGGCGCGTGCGATCCCGGGAGCGTGCCGATCGCTGAGGACCTCTACGGAAGGGCAGAGGTCCTCAACGCGATCCCGGCCGCGTACTGGTGGGGGTCGGGGATCGCCAGGGACCACTGGGCCCGGATGGAACTGCCCTTCCGGACCGGCCCCGGGTGCGGGAGCATCGTCATCCGCCTGCCGTACAACCACCGCGAAGAGGCCGAGAGACGAGAGATGGGCAACGAGAATTACCGGATCTGGTACGACGACCTGCGCCTAGTTGAAGACGCCTCGGTGCGGGGCGCGGGGCCGGCGGACGA
>CAUZEO010000333.1:0-5888 GCA_963578625.1 Kiritimatiellia bacterium
AGTCGACATTCGGGACAAACGTGAGCGACGATCAGACATTGCGCCAGGAAATTACCGACCTCTACCGCTACTCGGCGGGAATGGGACTCAATGAACTGTCTTCGGGCAACCTGAGTTGTCGGCACGAGGACGGGATGCTGATCTCGCCGAGAGGCGCATCGGAGGAATCAATTGCACCCGAACGCATCGTTCGGGTTTCTCTCGACGGAGAGTGGGAGGGAGAAATCAAGCCATCCGCGGAGTGGCGTATGCACGCCGAAGTGTACAAACAACACCGCGAGGCCCAGGCCGTAGTACATACCCACTCGGACCACTGCGTGGCATTGTCCTGCCAGAACCAGCCGTTGCCGGGCTTTCACTACCTGGTGGGATTATTCGGTGGCAACGACGTGCCTTGTGTCCCGTATTCCACCTTCGGCACCGAACAGCTTGCAGAAGATGCCGCCGCCGCACTCGGTGAACGCTCCGCTTGCCTGCTCAGTAATCACGGCATGATTTGCCGTGCTGAAAACCTGAAAGCGGCAGTGGACAAGGCTCATTGCCTGGAGATCATGTGCCGACAGTATGTGTTGTCACGACAGATGGGGGAGCCAAGTCGGCTCACGGACGATCAGTGGACGGAATTCTTCGACCGACTCCACAAGGTGAATTACGAGCAATACATCTGAACCCGGCGAGCAAATGAATGGCATAAAGAAATCTTTAAAGATAGCACTTACGCTCCTTTGGGTGGCATGGGGGTTCGTTCCCCAGGGGGTCGCGGAGCCGGCTCTTTCGTGGCGGGATCCTTACTATCGGAAAGAGCTGAAGAACGAGGCTCTGGCAGCCCAGCTTCAATCCGGATTTCTGGTTCGGTTGACCGATCGGAAGTCAGGACGGGATCTGGTTTCCATCGATCCGTCGGAAATTCCGTCCAGTCTCCCGCTGTTTGGGGATCAAAGCGTTACTCTGGACGATTTTGAAGTTCATATGCGAGCGTCCGGGGAATCGGTCCTTACCCGGTTCGAGGCGCCGGATCGGACGCAGTGGGACATTTCGTGGACCATTGAGCCGGGGAGCGGCGATCTGATCGCAAATAGCCGGGCGTCGGCGCCCGATCCTGTCGGGGAATTGCGCATGTTTTTCCTCGGATGCGACATCGCGGAGCACGCGGTAATCTGGGTCGGCGGCTATGGTGTAGGCAGACACTTTCGCGCGCCGTGGAGTGGGGCCCCGATCGGCGATCCCGTGGGACCTGTCAGCCCCCAGAGCTTCGTGCATCCGCTGGTATCGCTCTTCCAGGCCGGGCGGGAAGGGTGGTTTATCGAGGGGCGCGAAGAGAGGATCGGCCCCGCATGCCTCATGATCGGCGGAAAGGGCGGCACCGTAAATCTTGCGTATGTCCGACGATTTCCGATTCCGACCAATCGGCCGCGGCTGTATGAGATCCGAATCCGGGCCTACCGCGATCAGTGGGAGGACGCAGTGGATCCATACGTGGCATGGATGGAAGAGGGGGCCGGCTTCGTTCCCCTTGAAAACCAAAAACCTGACTGGATCAAGGAAATCAAAACCCAGGCCTATGTGCGGGTAGGGGACTTCGAGACTCTGGACTCGCTGGCGAAGGAAGTGGACCCATCCAAGACGCTGATCGGCCGGATGGTCGGGTTCCGTCACTACGCGATGGACACCCATTATCCCGACTACGAGCTGACGGACACTGCGCGAAAATGGTTCAGGCATGCCCGGGACCTCGGATTCCATGCCGGCGCCCATTTCAACAGCAAGAACATATCCTCGATCTTTCCCGAGTTGGTTGAACGCTTCCGGCCCGGGCTCAGGGTCGAGGGAGTGGATGAACACGGAAATGAGATCTACGAATCCATCCATAACGGAACCCTTCTCCGTTGTTCTGCTGCTTTTAAGCCCTGGCGCGATTATCTGATCGAACAAATGCAGGACGCAGTAGAGTCGGGTGTTGACGTGATTTACCTCGATGAATCGATGGCCCCAAATGGGAAGTTCCTGGTCGACGGCGTGAACGGGATCGAGGGAATTATGCTGCTCATGCAAGAGGTTCGCGCGGCCTATCCCGACGTGGCGATCGAGACCGAGCAATTCAATCCGCTCGCCAACCGGCATGCCGCCTTCGCTCTCAGCCAGATGCCGCCGGGTCATCCGCTTAGCGGGTATATTTTCCGGCGCTTCGTGAAGGTCGTACCCGAAGGATGGATGTACATGCCGACGGAGGAGCACTTGATGGATGCATTCGATAGTTGGGGGTACATGTTGCCGGGGGCGGATCCGCTTCATGAAAAACCCTGGATGCACATCGCGCGCGCGTTTCAAGAGCACGACCTGGTTCCTGATTCGCGCTTGCCTCGCGTGGCCGCCCCAAAATACGTGGACCACTACTCCCACGGGACCATGCCTGATTTGGGTTCGCCGCCGGCAGGCGAGGTGTTGAAGCTGTTCGGCTATCGTGGAAAGAACGGGACGACGGCGTATTTCGAAAAGCATCCCACCCGGCGCGGGCTCATGATTTACGAACCGGGAAAAGAACCGGCCTGGGCAGGGGCGTGGCACTATGGAATTGATTCCTGGCCGGCGTTGGTGGAGCCTGAGTACAGCGAGGTACCCGGTAAACTCATTTCGTACTGGTTGATCTACGACGACGAGAAACTTCTGGGGCTCAATCCGAAGCTTACTTACTCCTTTACCTCGGGGACCACCGTGCCGCCCGGGCGATTTCATCTTTCGGCGATCCCTCCGGACTTCGCCCATCACTCCAGCATGGACCGGAGAATTCTGTCCCAGGAAATGGGCAACTCTCTTGACTACTTCAAGGTGTTCTTTTCCGGAACCGGCAGGCTCGAGATGTTTGTTCCGGATGAATATGATGTGTACCTGGACGGCGAAAAATTACTTGTCGACCGGGAGGCCCGACAGGCCGTCGCGGACGCGAGCGCACCCCCGTCGGATCCCTCCGTCATCATGGCCTTTCGCCGTCTGGATCTTCCGCTCACGGGACCTTGGCTCGATTTTCCGTTGCAAGCCAGGCCGTATTATACCGGCTACATCGACCGGGACGAATCGGTAGGGTTTCATTCCGCTGTTACCGGGATCGGCATCATCATCGGCCGGCTTCCTGAAGCGAAGCGTATCCGCCTTCTGGGCAGCTATGAAGTCATGCGCGAGTCAATCGGTGACGGAAATCAAGGTACGCTCCGAATGAACGGAAAGGAACTCTGGCGCGCGCCCGTAGAGAAGCCACCTTTCGCAAAACATGAATTCGACATCGATGTTTCCACCCTGGCCGGCGAGTACGTGATGCTGGAATTTGCGGTGGAAGGGGAGATTCATGCCTGGTGGCGGGCAACCTGGGCGGACCCGCGGGTTGTAGTGGAAAACTGAAGAGCTAGCGGCTTGCCCACTTCTCCCCGGATCTCGGGGATTTCTTGTGTTGCTGGCGCAAAATGAAGTCCGCTAGCTCATCGTGGGCGGCGAGGCTGTTATTTACTCCGGCAACGTAACTTCCAACCGGTAAGTCCGGCGAGGCTGCAGGTCGCCATCCAGAAAAATTGTTCCGGGTCCCTGGCCGGGAATTGCCCCAAAGCCGGGCAAAACTATCCAGTTGGTGTTGGTGGGCTGTTCCGCCCATTCCATGGTGTAGAGCCGTTGTGTCGATGTATCCGCGATCAGGGCGATTCCGTTGCTCTGGGATTGAATGGAAAGGCTGAGAACAGAATTCGTGTCTGTGGGTGAAGTGTCCGCGATGTACTCGGAACGGTTGTTTGCCCAGTCTCCGTCGGAATTCAGCAGCGCATCCGCGCTGCTGGTTGGATTCAGTCCGAATTGAAGCTCCCATACGTCAGGCATGACGTCACCATCGTCGTCCTCATCATGAAAGTCAGCCAGCCCATCGGAATCCGTGTCGGCCAACACCGTTTCCTCTTCATCGTAATCGTCCTCTGACTGGAGGTCGGCGACTTCCGCATAAACAATTTCCGACCGTTGAATGAGCGTGCCCGTTGCTGTTGAAGGCACGGTGACCGCCACCGTTGCTTCGGCCGAGCCACTCGCCGGGATTGTTCCGAAATCAAGGACCAGCGGATCGACGCCGGCCGCCGAGCCCTGGGAGAGGACGACCGCGCCAAGACCGTAGTGATCTCCGGCAATTTCTACGTGAACCAGTCGAGGTGATACATCCGTTCGCTTGGAACTGAACTCCGCCCGGTACTGGAAGTATCGATTGTTCGGCGCGACCGACTGCGCGACTGACGGAGTTCCTGCCTGCAGGTTCGAGCGTTCATCAAACCAGGTCAGGCTGGTTCCGTCCGGCCCGAGAAACGATTCGCCGGCGCAGAGATCGTCGTCACACGACCGAACTTGAAATCTTATATCGAGAACATCACGAAGGTAATACGCCTCAATCTGCGCTTCAGATAGGGCTGAAATCGATACGGCGCATTCATCGACATCGGCCGGTAGAGGATCCAGTCCGGGTCTTCGTGTCCCGATGCGAAACGGGACAGCTGCGAACCCGTTCGTATCTACAGCTGATGCCTCCATTTGTCCATTCAGGAACAAGGCCGACGTGCCGTCGGATTCACGACGATAGGCGACATGGTGCCACTGGCCGGTGGGTATCGGGGACACCGAAGAACAGATCGCAACATCATCCTTTTCGACAACCAGCGCCCCTGCATCGAATCGAGCGGCAAAGCGATTCGTTTCCCCTGACTCGTACTGGCTCCACAATGTGCCGTCCCCCGACGGTCTGACCCAACCGAAAATTGTAACCGGCTGCAGTGGGACGGCAGACAATACCGGCGTCGCGGTAACAAGGTAGTCGTCAAGTCCGTCCAGTGAAATTGCGCTATGAAACAGTCCCGTAACGGATCGATTCAATCCGCCGTCGCCGGCCAATAGCGTCGCGTGGTTGGGAACACCGGATGAATTCGAGATTACGGTTCCGTTCGTGGCTGGGGACTCGTCGAGGTGCAGCAACAGGGTCAGCCCGATACGGCCATGCCCGATGTCGCCTGCTTCGGGGTGGGATTGGCTTCTTGCCCTGAAAGATTTCTCGCCCAGAATGGTGTGGGCGGAGGGATCGAACGGATAGCCGGCGTCCGCGAGCCCGCCGTCCGTCAATGGTTTCCCATAGGGCATGAAGGGGATCCAGGAGAACGTGTCCCAGGAAACCGTCTGTTGGGCATCGATTACCCGGGAGGTGAAGCTTCCCGAGCCCGCGGCAAGGCCCGTCGAGTCCAGTTCCACCCAGCCCTGAGTTCCGCTCCACGCCACGCCACTTTTCGTGCCGCCCGCGAAACCTGCCGTATCGTCCGCGTCATCAATTTGATCGATTTGATTAAACACCACTCCGGTCGGCATATTCGCTTCCACCACGATGCCCGCAACATTGTCCGGTCCTTCGTTGGTCACTCCGATGACATAGGTCAATCGGTTGGTGGTGTGCAGGGGATCTTCGCTGTCACGAACGGAGATGGCCAGGTTGGAATGGGCCGCGCTTTCCAGATTCGGATGAAGAACAAAGAGGCCGTGCTCGGAGCTGCTTACGATCACGATGCCGCTTTCAAAGAACGGATAACAACTCCATGCACCGAGGAACTCGAAACCGTCTCCGTCCGGGTACGTGTCGAAATGCCCGGCCAGTGTGAGGTTTGCCTGACTCAGGTCCGTCAGTTCAAGGATCCGGAGTCCGGCCTGGTAGTTTGCCTGGTAGACAAGATTCGACACGATGTAGAGATTGTGGTCGCGCGCCGCATGGTTCTGCTGGTGGAACCCGATGTACGAAATATTTGTGAGATTGGATACGTCGAAAACGTGGGTTTTGGTATTCCCGGGGTCGTCCTCATCGTTCATGACGAAGTATGCCTGATCTTCCG
>CAUZEO010000334.1:0-5850 GCA_963578625.1 Kiritimatiellia bacterium
GACTGGCTGGGCGATCTCAGTTACGCGCTGATGAATCCTGAGGGTGGAAGCAGCTACCTCAACCAATACATCAGCGAGATCGGAACCCTTCTCAGCCACCACTCTGCTGACCTCGTGGTTTACTGGAGACAATTCAACGACGGTGGCCCTGGTTCAAATGGCGCCGGGAGTATAGGCGGAGGTGACGACGAAGCTTACCTTCAGCTGACGTATGGCGGGATGAATCCGGCTATCGTTGCCCATGAGTCCGGGCATCTGCTGTCTGGTGAGCATGGGTCTGGTGTTCCGGACGCGGCAGTTTATGCCGTGGATGGAGATGCACCGCAGTTGCGCGAGTACCGGACAATCATGGCGTTGCCGTTCCGCCACGACTTCGCCCTGCGTGGCTTCGTCAGGCTCCGCTCTGCCGCCGCACTCCAAAATTTGCTCCGCTAAGCTCTCTTGATAGGTAGCGAACACCCTTATCTTAAGCGGCATTAGGGTACGGATTTTAACCCACCGTTTCTCTCCATCTTGCGAAGAAATCCGTTCCCGCCCCGAACCCGTACCTTGAGGATCGCCATTCTCCCACTTAACTTGTTAAGTTTGTGGGATTCTGAATTTCGGAAGGATGGGAGCAGGGCATGCTGGCAACAATTCAATCGGGGGCGGTGTATGGGGTGGACGCTTTTCCGGTGGAGATCGAGGTCAACGTCGGGGGAGGGGATACGAAAGTCGTTCTGGTCGGGCTGCCGGATACCGCGGTGAAGGAAAGTATCGACCGGGTATGGACCGCGATGGGCAACTCCGGGTTTCATCCGCCTTTCGGGCGAACAACCATCAACCTGGCCCCCGCGGACAAAAAAAAGGAGGGCCCCAGTTTCGATCTGCCAATTGCACTGGGCATGCTTGCGGCAGACAAGGCGATTGACGCCGCGGCGCTGGAGGGCGTGTGCGTGGTCGGCGAGTTGGCGCTGAGCGGGGAAGTGCGAAAGGTTCGCGGTGTTCTTCCCATCGCTCTCATGGCTCGCGACAGCGGTTGTCAAAGACTCCTGGTTCCTGCCGACAATGCCGAAGAGGCGGCAGTAGCCGAAGGCCTGGATGTATACCCCGTTAATACGCTTCGAGACGCGGCCGATTTCCTGGATCAGGAATTGGAGCTCGATAAAATCGACATGGATACCACGCGGTTGTTCTCGGAGGACGGACACTACGATTTGGACTTCGAAGACGTGAAAGGGCAAGAGTCCGCGAAGCGGGCCCTGGAAGTCGCGGTTAGCGGCGGCCACAACATCCTTCTCATTGGACCACCCGGAACCGGGAAGTCGATGCTTTCGAAACGAATGCCCTCCATCCTGCCGCCCATGTCGATCGAAGAGGCGCTGGAGACCACGAAGATTCACAGCATTTCCGGCACCCTGGAATCGCATCAACCGCTGATTACCTGCCGGCCGTTCCGGTCGCCGCATCACACCGTATCGGACGCAGGCCTTCTCGGTGGCGGCAGCCATCCGATGCCGGGCGAAGTCAGCCTCGCACATCACGGCGTATTATTTCTCGATGAGTTACCCGAGTTTGCCCGCAATGTTCTGGAGGTCATGCGACAGCCCCTCGAGGATGGCTCGGTAACCATCGCCCGCGCCGCCGCGAGTGTAACCTTTCCTTGCCAGTTCATTCTGGTTGCGGCGATGAACCCGTGCCCCTGCGGATACTACACCGACCCGCAGCGCGGTTGCCGGTGCACTCAGAACCAGATCCAGAAGTACCGCAACAAGATTTCAGGCCCACTTCTCGATCGTATTGATATTCACGTTGAGGTGCCCACGATCAACTACCAGCAATTGACATCGCTGGAAAAAGGGGAGCCGTCCGCCGCGATTCGCGAGCGGGTGATTAATACCCGGAACATTCAGCACGAACGATTCGAAGTGAATCCGCGAGTGCATTGCAACGCGGAGATGGGATCCAAGGAAATGCGGCGCTACTGCGTATTGGAAGAGGACGCGGAGGCTCTGCTGAAAATGGCCATCACCGACCTGAATTTTAGCGCCCGCGCATACGATAGAATCCTGAAAGTCTCACGTACCATCGCGGACCTCGACGAATCGGACGTAATCACCACGCCGCACGTCTCAGAAGCGATTCAGTACCGCACCCTGGACCGCGAGTTGTGGGTTTGAGAAGTTGATGGGATAAATAGCGGCCAGCCTCTCGTGTATTGGCCCCGTATTTATTGATTGTGCACCTATTTCCTTCCGATGGGCCAAAAAAAACGGGGAGAAATCTAATCTTTGTTCTGTTTAAGGATTGGCAACCAACCAACTATATGGTCTATTCGATGCATGAGAAAGATTGGGATATTCGAAGCCAAGACCAAATTTTCAAGCCTCTGCGAAGCTATTTCCAAGGGCGGACAACCGGTCGTGGTGGAGAAACGGGGTCGACCCATGGTGATCATCGGACCCGTTCCGCCATCGGAGGAGCAGGACCGGGAGGATATCCTTACCGCGTGGGAAGATTGGAACCGCAAGCACCCGGAAGGTGACGCTGATGAATTTCCGGAGGTTTGGAAATTCCGTTCCGACCGCACGGCTCCCCCGACGGATCCCGCCTGATGGCCTTCCTGCTCGATACGTCTGTCTATTCCCAGCCACTACGCCGCAAGCCGATTGAGTCTTCGCTCATTCGATGGCGGGATGCCGGTGACCGGGAGTGCAGAGTTTCCGTGGTTTCGGTTGCTGAAGTTGAATGGGGTCTTCATCTCGAAGGTCGTGAATCCCGTTGGCAAAGGTATTGGCGCATCCTGGAAGACAGGTTAGCGGTCATGGAGACCGACCATGAAGTTTGGCGCCAATTCGCCCGCATGAAGGCGCGGCAGCAGCAACTGGGTCAGATTGTTTCGGATCTGGATCTCCTCATCAGCGCGGCGGCGGTGCTCCACAACCTCATCGTCGCCACACTCAATGCAAATGATTTTTCCCGCATTGAAGGCATCGCCTGGGAAGACTGGTCTCGATAAGATGGGGCGGAAATAGACAAGCGATTGCCCGTGGAAAACACTATATAGCACATTACGTAGCGTTGTCATGATTTCCAATTCCTGGGAATTTCGTCCAGTGGTTGAAGCGAGGTCAACGGCAAATAAGTCTGACTTCTATAGAGCACGGAATCAGCCGAATCGCGCAAATCATCCATTGTCAAACAGGACCCCAACCATGTCATGTTCTCGACTATTTGCTATTGCAAGGGCTGACCCCAGCTCGTCCTTGGCAATTGCATCTAGGTAACGCCACCATTAGTTTGGCGGCGCCCGGGCGATGAAGTTCGGCGACTGGGGCGGACTGTGCACGATGCGGGACTTGAAACTGCAGGTCATTCTCAAGAATTTGTAACGATCGAAGTGAATTGAAATTTCGACACTACGTAGTATACTGCGTAGTGCTGGGCGGTCTGCTCGCCTCGCCGAGTGGGGCTCCGCATCGTGCACAATCACTCGCCCCACCGAGCTGAGTTCGGTGGGGGCGTGTCCGGATCGCACCGGGCGGGGAAGTAGTTCTTGCTATCCCGTTGCCGTCGCGTGTATATTATGTATGAGCGTAAGCCCCTGAGTGTCTGTCCCCCGGAGAAACCGTGAGAATTTTCGAAGTTTCGCCAATCGTCCTGGTCGTTGTGCTTGGATCTTCACTCCAGTCGTCCGCATCCTCGTGGCGAGGAGAAGATCACCGAACCGTCCTGACCAATGACTCTCTGCGGGCTGTCTTTCAGGGAGGGTGGATTTTCTCGCTACGGGACCGTGCCAGGGACCGGGACCTGTTGACCGTGAACCCGGACGATCTACCCGGACAGGTGTTGATTTTTGATCAGACCCCGTCCGACCTGGATTCGGCGACGGTACGAGCGAAACGCAACCCGAGTACTGTCGAAACGGAATACCGGTTTGAGGAGGGCAACTCGATTCGCATCCGGTGGTCCATCGAGCCCGGGAAGGGCGATCTTGTGCTGCAGATGTCTTCGCGGACGACGGCGCCCGTCGAGGTCCTGCGCTACATCGTACCCGGTTGCGATATTGCGGACCACGCGCTGGTCTGGATCCACGGCTACGGCACGGCGGACGTCAAACAGGCTCCGTGGGAGGGCATCTTCCTGGGCGATCCCCATCGGGACGGCCCGCCGTCCGCGTTTCCGCACCCCGTTGTGGCGCTGTTCCAGGGACGCGACAGCGGGTGGTTTATCGAGGGGCGCGACCCACGGATCGGCCCGGCAAACGTTATGGTCAAGGGCACCGGGAACCGCGTCCGCCTTGGGATGATGCGCCGTTTCGCACCCGGCCAAAAGGATCCCGCGTTGTATGAAGTCCGGATCCGCGCCTACCACGACCGTTGGGAGGACGCGGTGGATCCGTACGTCGACTGGCTGGAAACCGGCGCGGGCATGGTCAACATCGACAATTTGCCCGAGCCACAGGCGTGGGTAAAGGAGATCCGGTCGCAGGCATACATTACGGTGGGGGACTACGAGAAGATCGAAGCGCTGGCCCGGCGCATCGACCCACGCAAGACGTTCATCGGTCGTCAGGCCGAACACCGGTATCACGCGTTTGATATTGGCTATCCGGACTACCGCCTGACGGACGAAGCGAAAAAATGGATGAAGCGGGTTCGCGAACTCGGGTTTCACGTCGGGGTGCACTACAATTGCAATGCCATCGGCACGGAGTTTCCGGAACTGATTGAGCGCTTCCGGCCCGGCTTTGCCGTCACCGGAACCGACGAGCACGGAAACGAGACCTATCAGTCCCTCTATCAGGGCCGTCTGATCCGCTGCTCCCCGGCCTTCAAGCCGTGGCGCGACTACCTGGTTGAGCAGATGCGTGACGCGGTGGATGCGGGCGTCGATGTCATCTACCTCGATGAGTGTATGGCGCCGACCGGTAAGTTCGTGGTGGACGGCATGAACGGGGTCGAGGGAATCCTGGCGTTAATGCAAGAAACGCTTGCCGCCTATCCGCACGTGGCCATCGAGAGCGAACAGTTCAACCTGCTGACAGCGAAGTACGGAAAGTTTGCGCTCAGCCAGATGCCGCTCGGGCATCCCCTTTCGTCGTACATCTTCCAGCGGTTCGTGAAGGTCGTCCCGGAAGGGGTCATGTATTCGCCGATCTCGTCGCTACTGATGGACGCGTACGATTGCTGGGGCGGCATGCTGCCGGGTGCGAACCCGGGCGGCGAGGAGTCGTGGCTGCAGATCTCCGAAGCGTTCCAGACGTACGACCTGGTCCCGGACCACCGCCTGCCTCGCATCGATACGCTACAATTTCAGGATCACTGGACGCACGGCATTACACCGGAGGACGACGGTCCGATTCCCGATGAGGGGCAAAAGATGTTCGGATTCCGGGGACGCGACAATGTGAAGGCGTTCCTGGAGCGGCATCTGACCCGGCGCGGGCTCGTGGTGTACGAACCCGGCCACGAGCCCCGATGGTTTGGCATGCGCCACTTCGGCATTCGCAAGCACACCGGGCCGGGCGTTCCCTCCTACTATGGTTTCCGGCAGTACATGCGGGACTGGATTGTCTACGACGAGGAGTCGCTGCTCGGGCTCGATCCGTCGGAGACGTATATGTTCGACGAAACGGTCGAGCGGTCCCAGACCCGGTTCCACGTCACCCGCGTTCCGGATGACTTTCGCGGATACATCAACATGGAACGACGCATCGCGCCGTACGAGATCGGGACCGACGATTCCTTCTTCCGTCTCGTTTTTTCCGGTCATGGCGAGATGAGCATGTATGTGCCGGACGAATACGACATCTACCTGGACGGTGAGTCGGTCGATGTCGACCGGGCCACCAGGACGGCCACGGTTCAG
>CAUZEO010000335.1:0-5781 GCA_963578625.1 Kiritimatiellia bacterium
ATCCTGTTCAAGAACACGGGGATTATCGCGATCGGCCTGCTTACCTATTGCTGGTTCGGATTCAACCTGATGTATCCCGGCGAATTCAATGGGTTTATCGGATTCGCGGGATTCGGGTTGAATCCAGGCGGAGACTACAGCCCGATCGGCTACGCAGGCGGGGCATACACCTACTGGACCGACTTTCTGTTCCAGGGAATGTTTGCGGCAACCGCGGCAACGATCGTATCCGGCGCTGTGGCTGAACGCATCAAACTCGGTCCTTTCCTGATCTTTACGACCTTGTACGTTGGAATAGTCTATCCAATTGCAGGTTCGTGGAAATGGGGCGGCGGGTTCCTTGACAAGATGGGATTTTATGACTTTGCCGGTTCGACCCTGGTGCACTCCGTGGGTGGCTGGGCAGCCCTTGTCGGAGTCATCATGCTGGGTGCCCGCAAAGGAAAGTATTCGAATGGATCCCGCAAGGCGATTATGGGTCACAGCATGCCGCTCGCGACCATCGGCGTATTCCTTCTGTGGCTGGGATGGTTCGGCTTTAACGGTGGGTCTGTCCTTTCCGCCGACGCGGAGACGGTTAGCTTTGTACTGGTCACAACCTGCCTTGCTTCCGCCGCGGGAATTGTCGGCGCAATGGCCACGTCATGGATCGCGCAGAAGAAACCGGACTTGACCATGGCTCTTAACGGCAGCCTTGCGGGCCTCGTTGGAATCACTGCGGGAGCTGACTCCGTATCGGTAAATGCGGCGACGCTCATAGGACTGGTCGCCGGCATTATTGTCGTCATTTCGGTGCTGCTGTTTGACAGGGCAAAGATCGACGATCCCGTAGGCGCCATATCCGTTCACCTGGTGTGCGGCATTTGGGGCACGCTCGCGGTCGGAATCTTCAACAGTGAACACAGCTTTATAACGCAGCTGATTGGCGTTCTTTGTTATGGCGTCTTTTGCGTCGTTTGCTCGGTCGTGCTGTTTGGCATCCTGAAAGCGACAACCGGCATTCGGGTCAGCGAAGCAGAAGAGATGGGCGGACTCGATCTTGGCGAGCACGGGCAGGAAGCGTATGCGGGATTCCAGACTTGGACAACCCAGTAAAATCTTACAAAAGGAGATAATTCATGAAACTTGTTACTGCATATATTCAGCCCGAAAAACTGAACGACGTGAAACAGGCGCTCTTCGAAGCGGACATTCGAAAGATGTCCGTCATCAACGCCCTCGGCTGCGGGCAGCAGATGGGCTACCACGAAACCTATCGAGGCGCCGACGTCGAAGTCAACCTGCTCAAAAAAGTCCGCATAGAAGTCGCGGTGAATGACGAATTCGTCAATCCCACCATCGACGCGGTGATCAAGGGGGCGCGAAGCGGAAACATCGGTGACGGCAAAATCTTTGTGCAGGATTTATCCGACTGCATCAGAATTCGGACTGGCGAGAAAGGGACGGAAGCCATCGGGTAGTCCCGGCGCGGCTCCGAGTTTCCCAGGGGGTGGGAATCGGGGCCGCGTCTTCCCGTTGGGGTTGAAAATCCGTAAAGTAGCGGAAGTCGCCAAGACTTCCGATCGGCGACACGCAAGCCCGACAGAGCCGCGATACCGCCACCAAAGCAGCAGTTCTTCAATCAAACAGGATTCGAACAAACAGGAAACGGAGAATCCCTGAATTTCTTCTCCGTTCTCTGCATTACTTTCTGCATGGGACGCCATAGTTTGGCGAAAGCGAGTTCAATTTCCATACAATTTTGTCGCTTAGTCTTGGTGGCATTTGATGCGCATTGCGTTTTCGTAGTACTTTTGTCACGTTTTTTTGCTACGTGATCACTCCTGCTGGTTTTTCCTAGCGATTGGCTACAAATTTGTGTAGCATTGGATAGTGTTGGAGTGCATCCACGCAATGATTTTGAAGAGCCTTGGAAATAGTGCAAAATGTCACGGGGGAATATGAGCGGGTGTAATCCAGGTGGGTGTGACAAGCCGAGAGAGTCTTGCGGATTATTCGGGGTTTTCGGCCTGCCGAACCCGGCTGAGCTCATTTACACCGGGCTGTTTTCACTGCAGCACCGTGGCCAGGAGGGGGCCGGCATTGTGGTGGGGGATGGAGAGAAGGTCACTTCGGTAAAAAGCATGGGCCTCGTCGCCGAACTGCCGGACCGGAAACCGATGAGCGAGCTACCGGGCCATTTGGGGATCGGGCACGTACGCTACTCCACCACCGGTTCCTCGCGGATGCAAAACGTGCAGCCGCTTGTCGTTGAATGTCTGGATGGGATCTGGGCCATTGCCCACAACGGAAACCTGGTCAATGCAAAGCAACTGCGCACGTCATACCAGGAGGCCGGCGCGATTTTTCAAACCAGTACCGACAGCGAAGTCCTGGTTCATCTGATCGCGGACCCCATGTACCGGTCGCGTCCGCGACGAGTCGAACGCGCACTGGCGGAACTAAGGGGCGCATTCTCGTTCCTGCTGATGACGAAAGATTGCGTCATGGCGGCCCGAGATCCCTACGGATTTCGCCCGCTCTCAATCGGCAGACTGGGCGGAGGCTACGTTTTCGCAAGCGAGACCTGCGCATTGGAACAGGTTGGCGCGGAGTACGTGCGCGATGTGTTGCCGGGCGAACTGGTGACTGTCGATGAGAAGGGCCTTCGCAGCACCAGCTTCTGTGAACCGGTTGCGGGCTCCCTGGGACAATGCATTTTTGAGCACGTGTACTTTGCGCGGCCCGACAGCATCGTTTTCGGGCAACAGGTGCACGAGGCGCGATTGAGCCTTGGCCGGCGTCTCGCGGACGAACATCCTGTCGACGCGGACATTGTCATGGCGGTGCCCGACAGTGGAAATTCCGCAGCCCTGGGATACTCTCAGCAAAGCGGAATCCCCCTTGATTACGGTTTCATGCGCAATCACTACGTGGGCCGCACCTTTATCATGCCCGATGTGCAACAGCGGTACTACAGCGTAGACATGAAGCTGGCCGTTATTTCCGGGGTGGTGAAAGACAAGCGGGTTATTGTTGTGGATGATTCCCTGATTCGCGGCACTACATCCCAGCGCCGAATCAGCGCTTTGCGCTCCGCAGGCGCAACTGAGATTCATATGAGAATATCATGTCCGCCGACGCGTCATCCCTGTTTTTTCGGCATCGACTTCCCGACCACCGGCGAGCTGATCGCGCACAATCAGGAAGTCAGCAAGGTTTGTGAATTTATCGGAGCGGATAGTCTCGGTTACCTGAGTCGTGAAGGTTTGTTGTCTGCCGTGGAGCAACCCGCCGACTACTGCACCGGCTGCTTCAGTGGAAAATATCCGCTGGAAGTCGAGGGCAACCAGACAAAACACTTCCTGGAAAGTCCCCAGGTCGTGCCGGTCTAAGCCCCAATCGCTGGGAGCGGAGCATCAGTTTGTAGTGGATTCGGTGCGCACGTGTGTGCACGGAATTGAGAATTGCGACGATTTTTTTGGAGTAAGAGCATGAAAACGAGACACTCGCAACCCGGGTTCCCGGAGCCGTTCGGGCTGTATCACCCGCGGTACGAACACGACGCCTGCGGCGTCGGGTTTATCGCGAACCTACGCAACAAAAAGTCGCACGACACGATCAACAAGGCACTCGAGATCCTGGTAAACCTCACCCACCGGGGCGCATGCGGCTGCGACGAAAAGACCGGCGACGGGGCGGGCATCCTGATCCAAATCCCGCACGAGTTCATGCGGCAGGCCACTTCCCAGGAAGGATTCTCTCTGCCCGATGTGCACGAGTACGGCGCAGGAATAGTGTTTCTTCCGCGTAAGAAAGAGGAACGGAAGCAGTGCAAGGAACTCTTCGAACGGATCGTGAAAGAAGAGAAGCAGGTGCTTCTCGGATGGCGCCCGATTCCTGTCGACAATAGCGTAATCGGCGATGTCGCCCGGACCGCGGAACCGCACAGCGAAATGATTTTCATCGGCCGCGGACCCGGCATCAAGGACGACTCGCACTTTGAGCGTAAGCTCTTCGTCATTCGAAAAGTCATGGAGAACAAGATTCGCGAATCCGAATTATCGGAAAAATCGTTCTTCTACCTTCCGTCCCTGTCCTGCCGGACCCTTATTTATAAGGGACTCCTGCTGGCGGACCAGTTGGAGCCCTATTTTTACGCCGACCTGCGGGAAGAGTCCATGGTCACAGGCTTGGCGCTCGTGCACCAGCGATACAGTACGAATACGTTCCCGACGTGGGACCTGGCTCAGCCATTCCGGTTTCTCTGCCACAACGGAGAAATCAATACCGTCCGCGGCAACACCAACTGGATGCAGGCACGCCAGCACCTGTTCCAGTCAGATAGATTCTCCGATGACATCGAAAAATTGTTTCCCATCATTACGCCGGGCGCAAGCGATTCGGCAGTCCTAGATAACGCGTTGGAACTGCTGGTTCATTCAGGACGCACCCTGCCCCACGCGATCATGATGATGATCCCCGAGGCGTGGCAGGATCACAAAACGATGTCGAAAGAAAAGAAAGGTTTCTACGAGTACCACGCCTGCGTCATGGAGCCTTGGGACGGCCCCGCGTCTATCCCCTTTACGGACGGCCAGTGCATCGGCGCCGTGCTCGATCGAAACGGTCTGCGGCCATCCCGCTACACCGTGACGAAGGACGGCTTTGTGGTCATGGCATCTGAAACCGGAGTGCTCAACATCGACCCCGCCAATGTGGAGTACAAGGGCCGCCTGCAGCCGGGGCGCATGCTCCTCGTAGACATGGAGAAAAGCCGAATCATCGAAGATGTCGAGATCAAGCACGAAGAATCGATTCGCAGGCCGTTTACTCAGTGGGTTGAAGAAAACCGGGTTACCTTCGGTCATCTGCCGGACGCACGGAACGTGCCGGCCACCGATTTCGACACGCTGGTAACCCGACAGAAACAATTCGGGTTCTCCCAGGAAGATCTGAAGATCATTCTCGGCCCCATGGCGATGAAGGCCAGTGAACCGCTGGGCTCCATGGGCGATGACACTCCGATGGCGATATTGTCCGACCGGCCGCGCCCTCTTTATGATTACTTCCGCCAACTATTCGCGCAGGTCACGAATCCGCCGCTGGATGCAATACGGGAAAAGCTGGTTACATCCCTGGTAACGACCCTCGGCGCGGAGCAGGACTTGTTTCAGGAATCGCCCCTTCACTGTCACCAGTTCCGGCTGGAACAGCCGATCCTGACCAACCGGGAACTAAAGAAACTCGCGGAGATCGACGAACAGAATCTCAAAGGAACAACCCTTCCCATCGTCTACCCGGTAAAAGAGGGCGGACCGGGACTGGAAAAGGCGATCGAAGATCTCTGCGAGTCGGCCGAAACCCGCATTGATGAAGGCTGCTCGGTGCTGGTCCTTTCCGACCGGAATGTATCCCGGGAGCAGGCGCCGATTCCCGCGATCCTGGCCGTCGGCGCCGTACACCACCACTTGATTCGCGCCGGGAAAAGGACCAGGTGCGGCATCGTGCTGGAGAGCGGTGAACCACGTGAGGTTCATCACCATTGCGTCCTGTTCGGGTACGGTTGCTGTGCCGTCAACCCGTACCTTGTGTATGAGACGATCGACGACATGGTCGCGAAAGGAATGCTTCGCGACGTGACGCCGGTGCGGGCCAATGAAAATTACATCAAAGCGCTGGGCAAAGGCATCTTGAAGGTGATGTCCAAAATGGGGATTTCCACGCTGCACAGTTACCGCGGCGCCCAGATTTTCGAAGCCCTTGGGTTGAACGAAGAAGTGATCGACAGGTACTTCACCG
>CAUZEO010000336.1:0-5771 GCA_963578625.1 Kiritimatiellia bacterium
ACCAGGGACTATAGAAAAAATGAAAAAAAAAGTCCTGATTCCTACTCGCCTTGATGCTGTTGCGGTTGAACTTCTTCAGGCGCACGGAGGATACGAGGTCCACCAGGAGGACACTGCCGAATTGTTGGAACTTGCGCGCCGGCACGCAGATGCCCACGCTCTTATCGTTCGGAGTGAGAAGGTCACCGCGGAGGTCATCGATGCGTTCACCGACTTGATTGTTATCGTGCGCGCGGGCGCCGGATTCAACACGATCGACGTCAGGCACGCGAGAACCTGCGGCGTCGACGTGATGAATACCCCGGGCGCAAACGCCAACGCAGTGGCTGAAGAGGTCATCGCCATGATGCTTGCGGACGCCCGCCACGTTGTTGCGGCGGATATTTCCACCCGCAAAGGGGAATGGCGAAAGAAAGACTTCGTGGGCCGGGAGATCACCGGGAAAGCGCTGGGAATCGTAGGCGTTGGGTCGATCGGGCAAACCCTGGTCAAGCGTGCGAGGGGTTTTGACATGACGGTTCTCGGGTACGATCCGGTCCTGACGCACGAGCGGGCCCGTGAACTCGGGGTCGAACTCGTCGAACTGCCGAGTCTGTTCGAGCGGTCCGATTACATCTCTCTCCATTTGCCCGAAAACGATCGGACGCGAGGTCTTGTCGATCGAAGGCTGTTGGAACTTTTGAAGCCGGGGGCGACGATCATCAATTGCGCCCGCGCCGGCATTGTGAACGAAGCCGACCTGCGAGCCGCCAAGCGGGAACGCGGGATCCGATTCTTGAATGACGTCTATCCAGCGGACGAAGCCGGACCCAAACCGGTCGCCGACGTGGCGGATCTGATGATGCCGCACCTGGGGGCCAGCACCGTCGAAGCCAACCGGAATGCGGCATTGCGTGCGGCCCAGCAGTTAATTGAATATGACGACAAGGGGCTCCGCGCTTTCATCGTGAATCGGGATGTGCCGGTTGGTTTGGACGAAGCGTACGGCGAACTGGCCTATGTTGTGGCGAACTTCTGCCGGAGCGTAGTGGGACGTTCGTACAAACTCAGGCGGATCGCATCCAGCTTCTACGGCAGCCTCGCGCCCTTCAGCGAGTGGCTCATTCTTCCCGTCGCGGCGGCAGCGGTTGAGAATTTCGAGCGTTCCATGGACTACGCGGCCACCCTGCAACATTTGCGGGACAAGGGCGTGGAGTATGAGAACCGGACCGGGGACGGCACCAAGGGCTATGAAAATTCCATCACCATCGACCTGGTCGTTGAGTTCGACGACAATAACCTGCGCCGGGCAAGCGTTCGCGGCACCATGGCCGAGGGAAACGTGATGATTTCCCGAATCAACGACTTCGATAAGCTTTACTTCGATCCTGGCGGAAAAAACTTCATCGTTTCCTACCAGGATCGTCCCGGAGTTCTGGGCCAGATCGGGGCAGCGCTTGCCGATGCGGGGATCAACATCGACGACGTCCGAAATCCGCATGATGCGAAGGCGATCCAATCCCTGGCATGGTTCAAGGTGAATCAGCGGGTACCGGATGAAGTTATCGAACGTGTTTCCGAGACGATCGGCGCGGACATTGCCGTGTACGCGGAACTGTAGGTTGGGAGGCTATCCCTTTCGATGCAGCGGTGTGGCAGTCCTTTCGCCTTGCTGCGGCGCGAAGGGGGGAGGGCCGACGACCACGTCTTCATGCCCCAAGGGCGGTCGGCCCAAGGCATCCATGGCTGGATAACGCTTGCGGATGTTAGCGTATCGCACGAACCGGTACTCGGCCCGCGCGGCAAAGAAGATGAAAAACGAAATTGCGACCAGAGCCAAATCGAGTCGCGCCAGGCCGATCACCAGGAACAGTCCCGCCATTCCCTGACCGATCCGGGCCGCGATTCGCGTCGCTTCGAGGCGGCCCCGCCGGGGGGAGAGAACCGCTCGCAGGACCCGTCCTCCATCCATCGGGAAAGACGGTAAGAGGTTAAAAAGCAGCAGTCCCGCGTTGACCGCAGTCAGGATCGCGAAAATTTCAAAAAGCAGCGGTATTCCCAGGAGGTGGAAACCTGCGGCGATCAGGCCGGTGACGATTGCAATTCCAAGGCTGACGATCGGACCTGCCACCGCAATCTTGATTTCCGCCGCCGGCCGCTCCGGGATGTGAGACAACTCCGCAACGCCGCCGATGGGTAGGAGAAGGATCTGTCGTACCCCGCATCCTTCCCGCATCGCGATGAGGGCATGCCCCATCTCGTGAAGAGCGACGCTACAAAAGAAAAGGATCATGATCCCGGCACTCAGCAGAAGAGGCAGTCCCACTCGCTGGCTGAAAAACATCGCCATTACCGGCAGAAGTACCACCAGGGTGATATGAACCCGGATGGGAATTTCGCGTATCCGACAAATCTCGTAGGAGGATCCAAACATGTCCGTTAGTGCGCCGTTCCTGAGAGTAGACAGCGCCGGTGCCCGATTCGTTGAACGAAAGTGAGCGGGGCCGTCATCGATGTCACGGAACTTCCACCGGTTCGCGAATCGAGATGTCCGGCGAGTCGACGGGCTCGGCCGGCGTCATTTCCAGTGACTGCGGCCCCTCGATTTTCGGCAGGGAGTGGAAATCGTCCGCATCCTCTGCCGGCTCTTTACCATTTTCTGCGTCGGGACTCTCTGCGATCATGGTGGCGTCGGGGGACAGAGCGGGCGCTGCGCTTTCCGGTTCAGTTCCCATTGCTTCCCTGGCTGATTTGAGCTCCTCGGCTTGTTTTCGAAGCGGATCAAGATCGATTTCCCGGGATGTCAGTTTTTCCCCCACCGGCGCGCTGGTGGGATCGAGGACGAATGACCGCTTCCACTTTTCTTCGGCTTCTTCGTCCCGCCCGAGCTTGCTCAGGATGTCCCCCAGGTGATCGGTTATGATCGGATCATCCGGCACCAGCTCAGACGCCCGGGTCACTTCAAGTAGCGCCGATTCGTATTTCTCCTGCTGGTAATAAATCCATCCCAGGGTGTCGACATATGCGCCGCTAGTGGGATCCGAATCCAGGGCGATCCGGACGTGTTCCAGAGCCAGGTCCAGATTGATGTTGTGCTCGGCCCACATATACGAAAGGTAGTTGCGCGCGGTTACGTTGGCCGGATCGAGCTCAATCGTTTTCAGAAAGTACTTTTCAGCCGTGCCGATATTCCCGAGTCTTTCGTGGGCCGCCGCGAAGGAGAAATAAAATTCACCATCCAGAACTGGGACCGCTTCTTTTCTGGTGCCTGCGAGTTCCATCGCTTTCTCGAAGTCCTCTATCGCGGCATTGAAATCCTCCTGCAAGCTGTGCAAGGTGCCGCGGCAGATCCGAGCCGCGGGGTCGGAAGGTTTTTTTTCCACGTATGTATCGAAAAACCCGGTGAGCTGGCTCAACTCCGCGTTTGGAAGAGAATCCTTCAAGAACAAATAGAGATAAAGGTAGTTGGTGTCGCCGGCATGGGGGAGGTTGGTTAGGGCCTCCTCCAGGTTGCCGGTCTCGTATGCCGCACGCGCGTAGTGGTAGTGTAAACTCGGGCCGCTCTTGTCTTTCCCAAGCCGTTTGCGCGCCTTCGCATACCATTCGAATGCCAATTCGAACTTGCCTATAGAGGAGTAGGTATAGGCCAATTCCTCCGACAGGCGGCCGTTCCCGGTCATTTTTTCCAGGCCATCGTAAAGAACGTCGATTGCGCCTTCGGCGTCCGATACCCGCAGCAGCATTGCCAGGCGGATGTAAGAGAGCGGATCATTCCTGGTCGCGGTTGAGGACAGGCGGAAATTCTCGATCGCTTTGTCCAAATTCTCATTCTCCAGGTACAGTTCACCCAGGTAATAGTACACTTGAGGGTTGGACGGTTGATCCTTGCTGATGGACTCCAGCGTGGCAATTGCCTCATCGAAATCTCCGGCGGCCAGAAACCGCAATGCCAGCTCCTGCTTGGTCCCCAAGTCGTCCGGGAACTCTTTTTCAATTGTTCGGAAATGCTTCATGGCTTTGTCGTGCTGGTTGTTTAGGATGTACAGGTCGCCGATCCGAAATAACAATTCTTGGTTTTTGCCTTCCAGTTTCACTGCCCGTTCAAGATAGCCGGTCGCCTTTTCCCGGAAAGCGTACGCTTCTTCATCAGTCGAGGCGCGATTCGCATCTTCAACGTAAATACGGGAGAGGTTCAGGTATAAATCGAGGGGTTTCTTGACCTCCCGGACTCCCAATTCGAGAATCCGCCTGGCTTCATCCATGTCGCCCTGCAATACGTAAAAAGCAGCGTAGTCCAGGTAGGGAAGGGGGTCGGACTTGTCGATTTTCAGAAGACGTTCATACGCCTCCTTGGCAAGCTCCGGTTGTTCCGCGATCCGGTATGACATCGCGAGCACCGACAACGCGTGAGAGGACTCCGGGTCTCGTTCAAGAACCGCTTCGATAATGCGGATGGCCTCCTTCGTCCGCTTTTGCCGCAGAAGGCCCATCGCGATCCGAAAGTTCAACTCTTCGTTGTCGGGATCGAGTTCAACGGCGAGAAGATAGCTCTCGAGAGCCCCTTCGTACTCACGCTGATACTCGTGAATCAGGCCACAGGCGTAACGCGCCAGCACTTCCGCGAAAACCTGATCGTCCTCGCTGAGTTCCCGCAGCGGAACCCCTTTTTTGGGTTCTGAATATTCGGAAACACCAGGATCCGCTGACTGACACCCAGCGAGAATCCCAGTCCATAAAACAAGGAGCACTCGAGAAATCGTACGGGAAACCCGCATGATGGATCATTGCCAGACAGCCTACGGAACGTTCGTTTGCGCGGTGGTAGAACGATTATTTCTTCTTATGGCGGTCGGCTTTCAGGCGCTTTTTCCGCTTGTGCTTCGCCATCTTGCGTTTCCGCCATTTTTTTACGGTACCCATGGAGACTTTGGCCTCTTCCTGTGTTTGGCGTGCAGGAGATGGTTCCTGCTCACCCGTCTACCTATCGCTTAAGAAACGACTTTATTCAATGACAATTCGATAATTCCTTGCGCACCGGCTGATTTCAGCTCCGGAATGATCTCCCGAACAATCTTTTCTTTGACCACCGACTCGATGCTGTACCAGCCCGAATCACTCAGCTTGTTGAGCGTCGGTGCGTGCAACGAGGGCAGAATACGGGTCACCGCCTCAACGTCCCGCTCCTGCACGTTCATTTTCAGCAAAACTCGTGTCTCCGCGGCGAGCGCTCCATGTAAAAGAAGGACGATTTTCTCAATTTTGCTCCTTTTCCACACGTCCTCCCACGATTTTTTGTGCGCGATGACACGGGTGGTGGATTCCAGCACCGTTTCGACAATGCGAAGATTATTTGCCCGGAGTGAGGATCCCGTTTCAGTGATTTCAATGATCGCATCCACCAGTTCCGGCGCTTTGACTTCTGTTGCCCCCCAGGAAAACTCGACTTCCGCATCAACGCCGTTCCGCTCAAGATATTGGCGCGAGATGCCGACTGCCTCGGTGGCAATGCGCTTGCCCTGAAGGTCTTGCACTGATTGGACTGTAGAATCCTCCGGCACTGCCAGAACCCAACGCACCGGTCGAAGTCCCTGTTTCGCGTAGATCAACTCCCCAACCTCCACGACGTCGGACCCGTTCTCGACGATCCAATCGTGCCCTGTCAGGCCGAGGTCGAGCATGCCGCTTTCGACATAGCGGCTGATTTCCTGCGCGCGGATGAGCCTTGCCTCGATTTCTTTGTCGTCGATTCGGGGTACGTAGGATCGTGAGCCTGCGCTAATCGTATAGCCCGC
>CAUZEO010000337.1:0-5749 GCA_963578625.1 Kiritimatiellia bacterium
TCGGTTATCGTCAGGAATTGCGTATGGCGAATCGCAGGTCCCCGTCCCTTGAGGTCGCAACTTTCATAGGCTCCCTGAGCACCGCTCTGTATATGGCTCAGAATCTATCCTCTCCCCATCCGCTGCTTTGCCTCCATCCGTTGCCACCAGTAAACCATCTGTTTCGTTCTTTCCATCCGCTGCGACCATGCTCCGCCTGGATTGGATGGAGGAAGCAGGATAGAGGATGTTTGGTTTCTGGTGGCAACGGATGGACGAGTCGAAAGGTTTTTGTCTAAGTTAGATTGCGGATTCGCCTCCTTGGGATTGTGATGATGGAAGGCTGCACCGGCCCAGCGATGTATTATCGTGTGCGATACCGGGACAACACAGACGAGACGGAGGTTGGACATGAATAGACGACGGAAAGACCGAAGCCCCAGGTTCCCGTACCTGGATCCCGCTTTGGACGTCGACCGGCGCGTGAGCGACCTGCTCGGTCGCATGACCCTGGAAGAGAAGGTCGGCCAGATGGGCATGAAGGCGAAGTTCCGTGATCTTCTCGTGAACGGCAGGGTGTCCGCGGCCGCGCTGCGCCGGCACTACGGCCGGATGAGCCCCGGCTGCATCGACGATCCCAGGCTGAAGCCCAGGGCAACCGCCGAGGCGGTCAACGCGATTCAGAAGTACCTGCTTGAACGGACCCGGTTGGGCATTCCGGCGATCGTAACCGGCGAATGCGTGCACGGGCACATGTCGCCGGGGGCGACGATTTTTCCTCAAGCCATCGCGCTGGGCAGTACATGGGATGTCGACCTCATCGGTCAGATGGGATCCGTTATCGCAAAAGAGGCGCGGACGTGCGGCGTCAACCAGGCGCTGTCACCCGATCTCGACCTGGCCCGCGATCCCCGCTGGGGGCGCGTCGAAGAGACCTACGGCGAGGATCCGTACCTGGTTTCCCGATTGGGTGTGGCATACATCCGGGGGATGCAGGGCGACGGCCCCATCCTTGATCCCGAGCACATCGCCTGCATGGCCAAGCATTACGCGGCCCACGGCAGCCCCGAGGCCGGCGTCAATTGCGGCCCGGTGGCCGGCGGCATGCGGGACCTGCACATGTACTACCTGCCGCCGTTCAAGGCGGCGGTCACCGAGGCCGGCGTTCGGGCCGTCATGAACGCATACAGCGAATACGAAGGGGTCCCGGCCGCGGCCTCCAAGTTGTTGCTCACCCGGATCCTGCGCGAGGAATGGGGTTTCCCGGGGTACCTGTTCACCGATTACGGCTCGATCGAGATGTTGCACTGCTTCCACAGAACCGCAGCCACGCCCGCCGAGGCGGGCCGGCAAGCCCTGGAGGCGGGCATGGATCTGGAAGCACCCAACGAATTCGGATTCGGCCGTCGCCTTATACAACTCGTAACCCGGGGCGAGGTGGACGAGGCGCTGATCGACCGGGCGGTAACCCGGATTCTACGGGCCAAGTTTCTGGCGGGACTGTTCGAGAACCCGTATGCCGACACACGGGCCGTGACTCGGGTCGTGCACAATGCAGAGCATCGCCGGCTGGCCCGTCGTATGGCCCAGGAGTCCATCGTTCTGCTCAAAAACGACCACGGCGTCCTGCCGCTGAGCCGCGGCCTTGGATCGATCGCGGTGATCGGCCCCAGCGCCGACGTTGCGCAATTCGGCGACTATACCGCGCCCCATGCGAAGGGTGTATCCCCACTCCAGGGTATTCGCCGCGCCGTATCGAAGAGAACCCGGGTCCGCCATGCCCCCGGGTGCGGGATGTTCGACAACAGCAAAGAAAACTTCCCCAAGGCCATCAGGGCCGCAGCCGCCAGTGACGCGGCCATCGTCGTGGTCGGTGGCACCAGCCATTCCTACGGCGGCATCGGCTGGGGCGACGACCAGGCGGCCGCCACCTGCGGCGAAGGATTCGACATGGCCGACCTGAACCTGATGGGCGAACAGGAAGAACTGGTGCGTGCGGTCTACCAGACGGGTACGCCCACCGTGCTTGTCCTCATGCACGGGCGGCCCAACAGCATCACCGATCTCGCGCGGGACATTCCCGCCATCGTCGAGACGTGGTACCCCGGCGAAGAAGGCGGCCACGCGCTGGCCGATATTCTGTTCGGCAAGGTGAACCCCTCGGGCAAGCTGCCCGTTTCGGTGCCGAAGAGCGTGGGACATGTACCGGCCTGTTACAATCACCTGCCGTCGGCCCGCGGCGTGTACCACGAGCCCGGCTCGCCGGGCCGGCCCGGGCGGGACTACGTGTTTGCCGACACCGAACCCCTCTTCCCATTCGGTTTCGGCCTGAGTTACACGACGTTCCGATACACCGGCCTCCGTGTTTCTCCGCCGTCCATTCGGCCCGGCGGTCGGGCCGAGGTCCGGGTCAACGTGCGCAACACGGGGAAAGTGAAGGGGAGGGAGGTTGTGCAGCTGTACGTCAATGATGTGTACAGCTCCGTGACCACGCCGGTGAAGGTGTTGCGTGCTTTCAAGAAAATCTCGCTGAGACCGAACGAACAGAAGACGGTGACGTTCACGCTCCATGCCGAAGACCTGGCGATGCTCGACCAAAACCTCGAGTGGGTCGTCGAGCCCGGGGATTTCGAAATTTCCGTTGGCCCTCTCACGGCCACGCTGACGGTGAGGCCGGCGCGGCGGTGAAAAACGCAAAGGCATTCCTCGATGAACTGCGCGCACGCATCCCACTCACCGCCTACAAACAGAGATCGGGCGGTATTTCCCAGAATCAGTGGGCGGAGTTGGACGCCTGGAACCCGGTCCCCGAAATCAAGCCGGAGGACTACGCTCGCATACGTGACGACTGTGCCAAACACATTATCGCCATCCGCAAGGAGTGCGGCTTGTAAGAGTGCTGGAGAACATAGAAACGAGGTAACCGTTCATGGGTTATTTAAACAGTATTGAGCGACATACATAATATCAAATTAAGTATTTGAGCAGCTATCCAGGGGCAGCTCAGGCCCACAGCCTTTTTGTGCAAAACCCCACCGGATTCTCCGGAGGCAGGCAAAACAAACTAAGACGCCGGCTGAGTCGTGATAACATGTCTTCATTACAACGCTTACAGACGGCATTGTGCCGAATGAGATTTCTTAGTTCATTAGGAGGACGATCGAACAACTGCTAAGATTCCAACTTGTTATGTTTTTTAAGCGTGTCAATGGTAAAGCTCCGTTGAATAAATTTTCGTGTACCAGTATATTGAAGCCAGGGCAGGTCAGCGTAGTTAACAGGCAAGGAGAATTTACAATGGCAGATGAAGAAAAGAAGGAAGAAATGGGAAAAGAAGTTCAATTCAGTGAATCGGCGGCAGAAGCGATTAGGCAAGCAGGGGCACTTACAAGTGTAAAGGGAATGATCATAATACCTCCCAAGGGACCTGCCGACCTGAAGCCGGATGCGAAAATCCTGAATAAAGTATTGCAGATGGATGGTGAGAAGGTAGCGCGGGAGCTGCCGGCAGAACATCAGCTTATAGCAGATGCATGGAATGAGGCTGACGTTGAGATGCCATACCTTGTCTATATGCCGGAGAAAGACAGATTGCTTCTTCTTTATAACATATATTTTTGCGAAGGGTTGGAACAAGTTTTTCCGGTGTTAAGTTTCAGCGACGACCATGGCAAGACATGGAGCAAACCTAACTACCTGAGAGATATGGGATTTTGTCCTGAGGGGACCCCGGAAGCGCGTACTTATATCGGTAATGGCACTGCGCTTTCTTATCTCGGTAACGGAAAACTAATTCTGGCTACAGGAGAACAGCTTACTGAGAGAAAAAGAGGATTTAGCTCGGACTACGGAGAGACATGGAGTACTCGACCTCTGCCAAAATCTTCCCCGGGATTTCCCTGGAGCGCATGGGATCCTATGTTGGTTGATAAAGACCCCGTTACGGGAGAACTAAAACGTTTATGTGAGGCCGGCTACTCTGGTGGTATGGAAAGGGCTTTCGCAGGAGCAAAGAAGATATTTGTTTTTCCTGACGAGTTGTATTGGAGATATGACCCTGAAGACAGGGGATTAGCGGAAGAGTGGTACAAAGAAGCATCGTTTGATAAGTGGCCACACTTGATGAGGATTGACAAGTACTGGACACAACAGGGCGAACCTGGTGGTATAGGATGGTACGCAAAGAGCTTTGAGATGCCCGAAACCGGCAGTGCCCCTCTTGTGATTCTGTTCGGTGCGGTAGACGGTTACTGCGATGTGTTTATAGACGGCAAAAAAATCGGTGAGCAGAAGGTTCCTCCTGAGGTTGCGTGGCGTGCTCCGTTCCATATTCCTCTTGACGGAGGATTGTCAGCGGGCATGCATAAGATGGTCATCAGGGTAGAGAAGAAATGCGAAAGGCAATCGAATGCAGGTATTCATTTACCTATCTGGATAGTGAAACCCGACTCGGACATTCCTGCAGTGGACGAAACGTCATTGTTAAATGGTCGCCATGCCAACCTGCGAGCTTACATCCGTTTCAGCTATGACGGTGGGCTTACTTGGCCGGAAGAAATAGAACCACCAAGTTGGAACGGAAGCAGCGGAGTTTCTGTGAGCGAAGTTGCCCTGGTCCGCGCAGGCAACGGGACTATTATAGCTAGCGGCCGTATAAGATATCCGAAGTACATGGGCCAGACTTTTCTTGATCAATATTCGGGGCTAGGTGTATCGCTTTCGAAGGATAACGGCTATACTTGGACGAAAATAGAACCATTGTACGAATTTGGGCGCATGCACCCTAGTATGGTGCTTATGCCCAACGGCGACATTGTGATGACATACGTGGTTCGTATGGGTTGGTTGTCGAAAGAGGACGTATTGCTGGACGAGGACGGCTATCCACAGTGGAGTATCGAAGCTGTTGTCAGCCGCGACAACGGAGAAAGCTGGGATTTGTCTCACAAATACATCCTGGCGAAATGGTCAGGGAGCAAAGACGGTGTGAACAGTGCCACATTGACCTCTACGCTGCTGTTGCCTGACGGGTCGCTGCTTACGGCGTTCAGCTCGGGTTATCTAAGTCATCGGTCGGTGAAAGGAGCGGGTGGTGGGCATGAGGTGGGTCTTGCGGGTGGTGGGCATGAGGTGGGTCTTGTCCGCTGGTGTCCCTGACTTGATCCTGCGGATATGGTCGGTTCTGGGCTAGGCACACCAGCAAGGAGCATAAGTCGTGATCATTGACGAACATCGGCATATCGGCAACTGTGCGGCGCGAGGCAATCCGACGATGGCTGATATCCTGTGCGAGTTGGATAAGCTGGGCGTCGACTGCGCGGTGATCGCGTCGGGAAGCCATCCGGTCGATGAGCCTGTGTCGCGTCAGGATGAGTACGCCTCGACCATGGACTGCTACCGCGTGGCGGAACGACCGGGCGGAAGAGATCAAGGCGCCCGCCCGTATCGAGCGGGAGCTGGACCCGGACGAGACCGTGGTCATAGAGCGATGCGGCGCCCGGGCGGGAGCGGACTGATATGAGCCGGATTACCGTTGCCAGCGTATGCTCCTTGATGGGGCTTTCTGATCCAGCGCGAAACATGCAGACTCTCGACCGCTGGTGCAGGCGGGCCCAGCAGGCCGGGGCGGATCTCGTGCTGTTTCCGGAGATGTTCATCACCGGGTACGGCGAGGACTTCATGTATGCCAACGGGTACGCCGACAAGGAGCGGTTTCTGTCGCTGGCCCAGGTCGTTCCCGGCCCCATCACGGAAGCACTGGCCGGGCTCG
>CAUZEO010000338.1:0-5745 GCA_963578625.1 Kiritimatiellia bacterium
TGCCATGTTCCCGATCTTCACGCGGTGGCCAGGGGGGTCAGGAGCCTTCTCAAGCCGGATGGACTTTTGATGTTCGAGGATCCTTACCTGGGGGATATCGTGGAGAAGGTTGCGTATGACCAGATCTATGACGAGCATGCATTCTACTTTTCCGTTTTGTCCGTTCGACATTTGTTTTCGGAACACGACATGGAGGTTGTCGACGTGAAACCACAAAACGTGCACGGCGGCTCGATGCGCTATATAATCGGGCATCGGGGCGCGCACCCGGTGTCGGCCGGCGTAACGGATCAACTGGAAAAGGAACAGGCGCTGGGTCTTGATCAGCCGCATACCTTTGACGCGTTTAGGATAAAGGTGGAGCAATCGCGCGACAGGCTGCTGGAGAAGTTGCAGTGCATGAGACAAGAGGGCCGAAGGGTGGTGGGGTATGCCGCCACATCCAAGAGTACTACCGTAACGAATTACTGCGGCATTACGCCGGAACTTGTTGAATTCATCAGCGATACCACTCCCATCAAGCAGGGAAAGTACAGTCCCGGCACCCACATCCCGGTGCGCCCCTACGATGATTTCAAGGCGAACTATCCCGATGTGGCACTGCTCTTCGGGTGGAATCATGCCCGGGAGATCATGGACAAGGAGCGGGCGTTTCAGGATTCGGGCGGGAAGTGGCTGGTGTATGTGCCTGAAGTGAAGGTGATCCCGTGATTCTGTGTGGCAATCCGCATGCAGGCTACCTGGCGAGGAAGGCTGAGATCGATGCGGCGGTGCGGCGCGTTTTCGAAAGCGGACGATACATTCTTGGAGAGGAGGTCTCCTCCTTCGAACGGGAGTTTGCCGACTATCTCCGGATTCCACACGCGATCGCGCTTGGCAACGGCACCGACGCCCTCTATCTGGCCCTGCGGGCCTGCGGAATTGGCGCGGGTGACGAGGTGATCACGGTATCGCACACCGCCACCGCCACCGCCGCCGCGATCGTTCTTTCCGGCGCAACGCCCGTTTTCGTGGACATCGAGCCGCATTATTTCACCCTTGACGCCGAACAGCTTCCCGCGGCGCTCACCACGAAGACCAAGGCGATACTTCCCGTTCATCTTTATGGCCAGGCGGCTGACATGAAACCGATTCTCGACTTTGCCCATGAACATGACCTGCGCGTGATTGAGGATTGCGCACAGTCCGCCGGCGGTGAATACGGGGAAGCCAGGCTGTCTACGCTGGGCGACATTGGCTGTTTCAGTTTCTATCCCACGAAGAACCTGGGGGCCTATGGCGACGGTGGCATGGCCGTGACCCGCGATAGCGGGCTGGCCGAGCAGTTGCGCTGCCTGAGACAATACGGTTGGGACGAGTCGGGTAGCAGCCGGGAAGCGGGCGTGAATTCCCGCCTGGACGAATTGCAGGCGGCGATCCTGCGCATTGGACTCTCCTATCTCGATGTGGACAATGCCCAGCGCGAGGTGCTTGCTTCGCGTTATGACAGGGATCTGGAAAACACAGGCCTGTTGCTGCCTGTTCGTCGCCTAACGAGTCGACATGTATTCCACCTGTACGCCGTTCGGCATCTCCGGCGGGATGCGCTACTTGGTCATTTACGCGAGCATGGGGTACGCGCGCTTGTTCATTACTCCGTTCCCGTGCATCTCCAGCCCCCTTACACTGGGTACGCCTCGCAGACCGGCACGCTGCCAGAAACCGAACGGGTTGCGCGCGAAGTACTTTCGCTGCCAATGTATCCTCAACTGAGCGCCGTGGACCAGGAGCGAGTCATAGACACGATTAAGGCGTTTGGGAAGGAAAGCCATGATTGACGGAGTCGCCCTGAAACAGCTTTCTATCCATCCCGACGATGAAGGCCGACTCCCTCCGGATGACACGATGGTTGGGTTCGACGGGCTCGCCGATTCGACGTAGTCGGGATCATGAAAGATTTCTGGTCAAATAAGAAAGTATTGATTACGGGTGCAGCAGGATATCTCGCATTCGGTCTGGTTCAACTTCTCAACGATCGTTCCGCATCGATCGTTCGCCTCATTCGGTCCGGCGTTCCCTTGACGCCACGGCTTGGAAAAGCAGAAGTCTCCGAGGTTCATGCGGACATTCGCGAGTCATCCATATGGGATGAATTGCTTGAGGGCGTAGATGTCATTTTTCACTTTGCGGCCCAGACCAGCGCAACGGCCGCGGACGCAGACCCGGTGGGGGATATGTCGATCAACGTGTTGCCGATGGTATCTCTGCTGGAGGCCTGCAGGAGAGCGAAATCGGTTCCAACCGTTCTTTTCGCCGGTTCAGCCACCGAGTGCGGTTTGCCCCGTTCGATGCCCGTGGACGAGACCTGGGCAGACGAGCCCGTGACAACGTACGATTTGCACAAATTGATGGCGGAGAACTACCTGAAATATTATACCCAACAGGGGGCGGTGCGTGGTGCAACACTCCGGCTGGCGAATGTTTATGGCCCGGGACCGGGCAACAGCAATGCGGATCGCGGTATACTGAACCTGATGGTACGTCGCGCACTGGGCGGCAATGAATTGACGGTATATGGAACCGGCGACTATCTACGCGACTACGTTTTCGTGGAGGACGTCGCAAGCGCTTTCGTCGCCGCGGCGGAGAACATCGATGCGGTCAACGGGGGGCACTACCTGGTCGGCAGCGGAAAAGGTCATACGGTGGCTGAAGCCATTCAACTCGTAGCGGCCCGTGTTGCATCAATGATAGGCGTCGAGGTAGACGTGAAGCATGTCGAGCCGCCCGGAAATCTCTCGCCTGTCGACACACGGAATTTCGTGGCCTGTACCAGGTTGTTCCAGGATCGCACCGGCTGGCGAGCCAGGGTGTGCTTGAAGGAAGGGATTGATAGAACAATCCGGTTCTACGAGAAAGAAATGCGATGAAAGTACTGATTATCGGCGGTGCAGGCTTCCTTGGGTGCAACCTGGTTCGAGAGTACGTGAAGATTCCAGACACGGAAGTGACGGTCATCGATTCGCTTGACCCTCGCTTTCTCTCGACCGAAAAAAGCCTGACTGATGTGCGGGATCAGATCGAATTTATTCCGGGAGATCTACGCGACGAACGGCTTTTGGCGGATCAAGTACAAGGGCAGGATGTCATTTGCAATTGCGCGGCCCAAACATCGCACCCCCTTTCCATCCGCGAACCGTTGCTCGATGTGGATATCAACTGCGTTGGTAATTTGGAATTGCTGGAAGCGGTGCGGCGTTTCAATCCGGATGCAACCGTCGTTTATCCTTCCAGCAGTACGGTGATCGGGAAGGCTCTGCTGGAAATTGTGGACGAAGATCACTGGGAGCGCCCCCTGGAGATCTACTCGGCGAACAAAGGGGTTGCTGAAAAATACTACCAAATCTATCACACGCTCCATCATCTGAAGACGATCGTGTTGCGGTTCGCGAACCTCTACGGTCCCTATGGGAAGAACTCTTCGGATTTCGGATTTATCAATTATTTCATTGCACAGGCATCTCAAGGCAAGACGTTGCAGATATTCGGGAGTGGCGCCCAGATGCGTGATGTGATGTTCGTGGACGATGCGGTCACCGCCATCATGCTGGCCGTCAAACAACGGGATTTCCCGGGGAAACCGTATTTTGTCACGAGTAACGAACATCTCAGTGTGCGCGAGATTGCGGAGTCGATTGTCACGGAGTATCCCGCCAGCCGGATGGAGATGGTTCCCTGGCCGGAGCAGCGAAAAAAAATCGAAATCGAAGATGTACGTTTCTCCTCCGCCCGCTTCCGCTCGTTGACGGGCTGGAAATCGGAAGTTTCCTTTGGGGAAGGGTTGAAAAAAACCAGGGCGATCATGGAGGAGCGCACGGAGTGAAACTGCTAATAACAGGTGCACTGGGCCATATCGGGTCACGGTTGATACATGATTTTCGACCCGGAGAGTTTCGCGAAGTCATATTGCTGGATAATCTCTCAACGCAGCGAATCCCTTCGCTGTTCAATTTGCCGGCCGGGGTGCCCTTTCGTTTTCTGGAGAAAGACATCCGCACCGCGGATTTCTCACAGCTATTGGGCGACGTCGACATTGTCGTTCATCTGGCGGCACTGACGGATGCCGCCAATAGCCTGGACCGGGCCGACGAGATCATGAGTGTTAATCTTGAGGGCACCACGCGTGTGGCCGAGGCTTGCCGTCAGAACGGATGCCGGCTCTTTTTCCCGTCGACGACCAGCGTTTACGGAGTACAGACGGGTGTGGTCGATGAGACCTGCCGTGAACTCAAACCGCAAAGCCCGTACGCGGAAAGCAAACTGGCCGCGGAAACGGCGCTGACAAGAATGATGGGAAATGGTCTGAATGCAGTCATCGGTCGTTTGGGTACGCTCTTCGGTCCGTCGGTAGGCATGCGGTTTCATACGGCTGTGAATAAATTTATTTGGCAGGCTGCTATGGGCGAACCTCTGACGGTTTGGACGACCGCTTTGGCGCAGAAGCGCCCCTACCTGGCGCTGGAGGATGCCATAGGTGCCATTCGCTTTGTTCTAACGCACGAGAATCTGGACGGACTCCTTTACAACCTTGTAACGACAAACGCAACCGTTCAGGAAATTTTGGATGTGATTCGGAATTACATCCCTAACTTTGAGGTTCAATTGACGGATTCTCGAATCATGAACCAACTCTCCTATGAAGTTTGTAGTGATCGTTTAACGAAGGGGGGATTCTCTTTCCGCGGGGATTTAGACCGGGGAATCGGAGACACCGTGGCCTGGCTGAATTCCGTTTGCCATGGCAACACGACGAAGAAAGGTTGAAGGCGCATGATCGCAGGAATTTTTTTCGAGCGTAGACGATTCCTGGCTCTGTCGGGCATGAGCGGCGCCGACCGGAAGTCTTGGCGACTTCCGCTACTTTACGGTTGAAAACGAGTCGGATCGGCTTGGCCGGGGTTGGCCGGGTGTGCGAGCGTTAGAGATGCGAACGGTTTCCAGAATCGATTGGAAGCGGGCTGTAAAGGTTGAGCGTTTCTCTTTGCGGCGGATTTCTGAATCGAAGGGGTTTACCCTCATCGAGCTGTTGGTGGTGATTGCGATCATTGCCGTGCTGGCGGCTCTGTTGATGCCCGCGGTGCAGCAGGCGATGGAGAGGGCAAGGCTGACCTATTGCATCAATAATCTGAAACAGACGGGCATGGCCATCGCCCTCTTCGCCGGCGACCATAATGACCAGCTCCTCCCACTCTGGAAACAGGATTACCCGGGCGGACCCGGTGGACTCACGTGGTGCAAGAGCCTCACGGGGATCAAGAGCACCTGGCATAAACCGACCGACTATCTGCCTACGCCGACCCCGGAGACGTTCGAGAGCGGCAATCACATCCTGTTGTGCCCCTCCCGCATGCGGCAAAGCTCCGATGGCAATTTGACGGGAAATTTTGCATTCGGCTACGACAACTCTCACTACGCATACAACTCCCACCTCGGATGGGCGCCATGGGGTCGCGGCGCCGACTTCGTGGGCTCCGTAGTTTGCGCGAAGTACTTTGGGATGACCAACGTCAACGGCATGAACTTGTATGATGCCGTTGCGCCCACCAAGGTCTTCATTCTCTGCCACAACGGCAGCGGCGAGGATCTCGGTGAGTTCTCCGGCCGCGGATTCAGCGTCTGGAGCAATGGCCGGGACGATAGGGCGCCCCTGGGTACGGCCATTGCCGGATACCCCCACAATGAAGCCAATCCACTGTTGTATGTGGA
>CAUZEO010000339.1:0-5738 GCA_963578625.1 Kiritimatiellia bacterium
CAAGCCGCTTTCCCGTCGTTTACAGACGAGTAGTCGCAAGGAGGGCAGCCCCAATGATCACCGTCTACCCCTTCATGTTCCGGGAGAGTGCCTCCGCCCACTACACCGTTTCCGTTGATGGCAAAAACAGCCGACCCTTGCCAGGATCCAGGCGCGTCTCTCGCATCACTGGCCGAGATACTGACCGCACTGGTCGTGTCCCATCCCGATCCCGTATCGCCGATGAATCCGCGCGATTCAGCGGGCAAAAAAGAGGCGTTGGCCGAAAGGGCCACACCCATAAACGCAACACAACTCACAGACAGAAACGATACTCGCATCATATTTTCTCCTATTTTTTCGTCATCCGGGCGCCAGACAAATTCCGCATTGCATACACCCCACACCAACTCTTCTCCATTCAATGCAACGCCCTTTGTATTCCATAGATGAGGATAGATCAAGAAATATATTTTTTTTTCTTCTTGCCCCCAGGGTCCTCGTGAATTAGCGGGTTTGAGCGGGCGAAATGTACGTTTCTCTGTGGAATTCGGCATATTTCCCCCAAAAAAAAAGCCGGTGGCTCTAAGATTAGTTATCTGAGCCGATAGTGTATGTCTGGATTGGATCGGTAGGGCGCAGGAGGCCTTAGTTGGCTTTGGTCTTTTTTCCCGCCATGGCCCAGTGTACTCAAGCCACTTACGGGTCCCGCCTTCACGGAGGCCACGACAACGCACTGCCAGGGGGAAAATCACCCAAATCAAAGAAAATCTGAACTCCCAAGCGCCACAACAAAGCGGTGGCCATGAGTCTCGTCAACATAAGCATGTCTTGACGCGATACGCATCAGAAAGGAAATGGCGTAGAGCATGGATCACTCCAAAGAGGCTCCCACTTCGCACAATCTGACGGCTCTCTATTGTTTCTCGGCGCGAGTTCTTCGATCTGGCTTCCTGCCGGTTGCCTCCCTCCCCGCGGGCCAAGTATACGTCCGGCAACCCGTCGCCGTCGGTGTCGTCGCTGGCGACCCCGCAAACTATGTGGCTTTGGAATACTCATGATAAAGCTACTGCCGGCACATGGCGGGATGGTATGCATGAGATTGAGATCGATGTCTCTTTGGATAATGTTTCTTGGATAAATGTGTATGATGTGGGAAACCTGCTTCTTTTAACCCAGCCTCGGGAGATGCAAGACCTCTAAGTGCCACGTCTGGAACTGCGGAAATCGCTACGGACCTGGTAGTTGATTTAGGTGGTGTCAGCGCGCAGTATGTCAGGATCATTGGCGATGGCTCGCCAGACCATAACTGGTTTGGCTTTGGAGGCGCTCTTAATCCAGATTCGGGCTTCAGTTCTGCAGGATTGAGTGAGGTTCGCTTCTATGGTGATGCAGAACCCGAGCCGGCAACCATGGCTTTACTGGTGGCTGGTGGAGCCGCCCTGGCCGTAATATGGCGCCGCAAGACGAAGACCCGCCCGAACTCGATGACATCCGACTTCAACAGTGCTGCGCCGTCCGCGATGATGCATGGAAACGGAGCCACGGCGCTCTCCGTCACTTCGTAGGCCTTCACCGACGGAAGAAACGCCGGCAGCCGGACGCGGATGGTGATGTTTGTTGCCGGCTCGATTTTCGGAAGATCGGGTTTGCTGGCCGGAATGTGATTGGCAGCCGCGATCACACGGGTATCCGGCCCACAGAGAAGGCTGCCGACCCAGACACGGTCCTTGGGCCGCTGCTCTTCGCCTGCCGGGGTCCGGTACGGACCCGTCAACACCTGCCCGCCGTCATGGGTGGCGAGGTCGACTGGTGTGCCCAGCAGCAGGTCGTCTTCAATCCGTGCAATCAATGCGTTGAGCCTGGCGATCTCCGCGGCCAATGCTTCGTTGGTTTCCCAACCGCCCTCGGCGCCACCGAGGTATGTCCAACTGGTCAGCCCCTTCATTCCCGTTCCAATGGCTTGCACGACGTTCTGCCGGTATTCCCGCGGGGTCGCGGCGCACGCGCGGGTTCGCGCAAAGCGAAGGCCTCCAGGCAGGCAAACATCCGCCGCGGCGCCCCGCACTGACGCGCCAGCGCCAGGCTCTCCCGCACGAAAGTGTGATCCGCGCCGATAAACGCAACGGGGCAGGGATCGGTGCAGCTGATATCGGCGAGTTGTCCGTAGACCGACCAGTTCAGCGGCTTGGTCGTGCCGTTGATGATGATCCACGTCGGCGCCCACGGCGCGAGGTTCCGGCCGAACGCCTGCCAGCCGGAATGGATCGCTTCCCGGGCGTGGTAGCCGAGCCCCCCGCCGTAGCTTCCGCCCTCTGCAACGACCCAGGTCTCGTCGTGGGCGTCCGGCTCGTCCGGACCAATGAGAAAACGGACGCGTTCGTGCAGCCGGAAGTCGAACCCCGTAATCGTGTCGATGCCGAACTTGTAACAGGTCCCGATGTCCGCTTGCCACATGGCCAGTTCATGTGCATGGACTTGAGCCGTTCCGGCGGGGCGTGGATGGAACTCCGCGGAAAGGTGTAGGACAGCACGCGGCACTGGGCATCAACGCGCCGGGCCCCGTCCGCTTCGATGCCGACGACGTGGTAATCGCCCACAACCAGCGGCTCGGCGAGATCGGCTACCGTCAGGGCGACACCGCCGAGAAAGTCCGGCCCGAAGAATACGGCATTTTCCAGATGATTGCAATCCAGGCTGACGCGCTCGAGCTTCCCGGTTCCCTCGCTTCCGCTTCGCCGGGCATAGAGATACAACCGTCGCATCGTCTCGTCGGTCGTCACGTAATCAACCGACAATTCCGGGTCCTCATAGGCGATCCAGACCTTCTCGAATCCCGCGTTCTCCGTCCCGATCGTCACCGTGGCCGTCTCCCCTTCCGGTCGCCGGCGAAAACGCACCAGGGCCTCCGCACATTGTCCCACGGCGAGCAGCCTCGATCTGACGCGGTACCACACGACTCCCCGGGTATCCCACTCACTCTCGAGAAAATCGATGTACTTCTCTTCGACCGGCTTGCCGTTGAGTTGCACATCGTTGATGCGGACCGGTACGTCACCGGTATTTCGCAGCACGATCCGCAGTGCGCCGAATTCCGCATGGTCCTGGTACAGGGACATGTACTTGCCTTCGGGCGTGACCGTCTGGGAGCCAGGTAGCGGCGACGGATCCGGCATGTAGCAGGCGCTCAGCACGTCCAGCGACCCTCCTGCGGGCAAACCGGGTTTCGGCTCAAAAGCAAAGTCGCCCTCTCCGGTCACCGTGATGCGCCGCACCTGCACGGGGCGACCATCGTTGCCGGTCACCCGCAGCTCGTAGACATCTTCCTCGGTCGGAGCCAACACGTTTACCCAGCAGTCGCGTTCCCCTTCCGAAAAGGTCCCGGTGTGGTACGCTGCCAACTCCCGTTCATCCCAGCGAATGCTCATTTGGCGAGAGGAACCCCGATCGGTCCGCACCGTCACTGTGACCTTCAGGTTGCCTGAAGCTTGCCGAACCCGGACGAAGGTCACCAGCGACAAGGGCGAGCGCCTGTCAGGGAAGTAGGTGCACTGGATAAAAAAACCGTCCGTTTCATCCGTCCCCAGGTGCGGATTCTCGCCGGGCCGGCGGAGTCAACCGTCGCTGTCTTCATAATAGTAGGGCGCCCGCTTGTTGGGGGCATCGCGCCAATCCAGACTGATGCTCTGTTCCCGGCGCTCCTCGCCCAGGGCGTAGCACGGGCTCATCACGATGAGCAACAGGCCCGCTGACGTCGCTGCGCTTGTCATTCTCATTCGCCAGGTGCTCCTCGTCCTCAAGTCGATGGAAGCGTCATGACGGCCTTTACCGGGCGGCCCAGCGGAATGCAAGGCAAGGTATGGAAACCTGTCCTGTCACGGGGGCAGATCATTCGACCACGACTTGATAGTCGTTGGACGCCGCGTAGCCCAGGGGGTCGAAGAGCGTCATCTCTCCGCCGGTGCCCTCGGCGAAAGCCCCCGTGTTTTCGAAGGACCCGGTGCCGGCGATTGCGCGCTGCAGGGTATAGGTCGTGCCGACCTCGCTGGGAAAACGGAATCCGGTCTGGGCGCTCATGGCGTCTCCGGGATTCGTCAAGAGAAAGGAGACCGGCATGGTAAAACGAACTTCACTCAATCCGGCAACCAGTATGCTCGACCCCAGCATTTCGGCCACATAATTCACGTTGGAGTCGGCTGCGGCTGTGAGCACGACATACTGAGCCATGTTGCCGCCGAAGTCGATTTCATCCGTCATGGGAAACCGACTGTCCGGCGGGTGTGGCGGGGCATGCGAGCTCAGGATCCCGTCGAAGGCCGTCGTCCAGTCCCCGGCGTTCTCGCTGCCCCATGCGCCTCCCGGGCCGCCACCGCCCACCGTGGTGTACTGGATCGTGGCCGACTTTATGCCCAGGGCCGTCCATGACCATGCGTCGTTGGTGTCGTTCGCGTAATTCCAGATTTGTATCTTGTCGATGGGATATGGTTCGGCGAATCGAAACTCCACCCAGTGACCGCCGTTCACTGTGCCGCCGCGTTGGTTGACATTGAACTGGTTCGCCAGCCACATGGTGGCGGCATTGACGCCGTGAGTTACCCCGTCTGACGTGACGCCCGATCCGTTGATGAGCGACACGACCGGATTCGGCGCCAGGGCGCTGCTTGCCCTTGCGCTGACCACACTTTCGGTGCTCCATCCGTTGGCTTCGTTGGGAACACCGAGAATCGCCTGCTGGCCGGCCGTAGACGTGCGGATGTAGCCGAGGGAATCGCTTGAGGCGTCGTGATACAGGCTCAAGTGCGCGCCGGCACCGATCACGTAGGCCCCGGTGATCATCCAGTCGGGCGGTTGGATGCTCGTGGCATGCTCCAGGTTGTAGCGTACGTCCTCATCACCGGGAACGGTGACCGGAATCGCATGGCTCACATTGACGGCCTCGGTGGAAACGGCAAGAACCGCCTTGTAAAAGCGCACTTCGGCCAGCCCGGCCTCGTCAAAAAGCTCCACGCCGAGTTCAAAACAGGAATAATTGTGTTCCGGCGCGGCCGCAGTCGTGATGCGGACGAACCGCGCACTCACCGCGTTGAACGGAACGATCAGGTCCGGCGGTGCGGAGACCGCCCCCCGGCTCGGGGACACCGGCAGCGTGCCGGCCCAGATCTTCGTGTAGTTGAGGGCATTCAGGCTGTACTCGATCACGATATCCTTCATGCTCTTGATATAGTCGGGCGGGTTTGACGGGGGGGCGAACGCGTTGTAGTTCCAGATCCACATCTCCTCCAGTGGGACCGGCGCGCCCAGGTCATAGCGCACGAAATGCGGCGGTGGCACAGGCGCCGAGAGGCCCATTTCGGATTCATCCGTACTGTGCAGATCGTTTGTCGTCTGCGTGTCCCCGGACATGCCCGAGTGGTTGGCAGTGTTGTCCCAGGAGTTTCCGCCGGAGCTGGACGCCGTAGCGATCACTTCGAGCCTCGCGGCCGGAGCCGAGACGCTGGTCCCAGCTACAACCAGCATACTCAGTACGAATGCCTGCACGCGCTCCATGGATCTTCCTAGTAGTCTTCCATGTGGTGCATCCATTTCGGCCAGTCGCCCGGCCTCACGCCGCCTGTGATCGTCCAACGGTTATCGGTACGGAACTTGGGGTGCCATTCCAGGGTCCACAATTCCTTCAGCCCGACCCGCCGCGCGCTGCCGTCACAGAAGAGCATGTTGATGGCCCGGTCATGGCGGTCCAGGACATATAATTTCAAGTT
>CAUZEO010000340.1:0-5733 GCA_963578625.1 Kiritimatiellia bacterium
CGGGATTGTTCCCTCATCCGGGACGATCAGCATGAGCCCAGATTTAATCCTGAGACCATCCATAGCAGGAACTCCCACGGACCTGTTTGGTGAAGGCAGCGGCACGGAGGGTAGCAGCTCGTTGGGTTATGAGGTGGAGTATGGCCAGGATAATTATGTGTATGTTCGCTGCAAAAACAGGGGCTATGAGGATACCGTCGATGTTACAACGGATGTATATTGGAGTGAGGTGTCCACTTTGGTGACACCAGACCATTGGTCATATCTGGGAACTACAAATCCAGAGGATGTCCCGGCCGGAGATACTTTGGTTGTTGCGGATCCCATCACCTGGGCGCAGGCCGATATTCCGGCAGAAGGTCACTATTGCCTTGTTGGTGTGTCCGGGAATTTTTTCGACCCCAAGACGCTGACACAGACGGAAGTCGCTAACTTTGATGCCATAGGGATGACATGGGAGGAATTCCAGGATCTGATCAGGGGGCATAATAACGTTACATGGAGAAATTTTAATGTTGTTGATGTAGACCTCAGCATGGCTACCTCATCCTTTGGACCTTACAAGTTCAAGTTCAGGGGGGCATTCGACAAGGATAGACAGTTTGATTTGTTGGTCATTCATCCCTTCGGCGACAAGCTGCTCTGGAAGATCCCTACGGCCTCGGAATTTTGGCCTGAGTTGAAGGAGCAATTAGAGCGCAAAGCGCTTGGATGGGAAATAAAACAAGATAACTTGGTCACCGTGAGGTGTCCTCCCAATTTGTTGATTGAAGGGCTTACCTTCCTGAAAAAGGCATCCTATGAATCAGAGTTCATCCTTGAAATAGACAATCCCTATGATGTCCTTGATAAGGAATTTCGTGTTAGCCAGCTGTACAAGTTTCCTGAAGGACCGGTTGAGGTGGGCCGGGTGGTCTGGAAGCACTTGTACAGGACGGACGACTTTAGCTCCAATGGCGGGAACTATCAAAATCCCTAACACTAGGTTACTTGAATTGATGTTTCCAGGGCAGAGATCGTCATGAGCGCAGACCGTTTTTGTGACTCCCTGCCCACCCTGCATGCTTAGCTTGGCACTGAATGCTGGTGGAGCAAGGTTTGCGTTCCAGCGTCAAGGGCCCCGCGACTTCAGGCGGTGGGTGAATGCAATGGATAGACTGCTTGCCTGGCTGCATCAAGGTCTCCGGAAACTCAACCCGCACTGAGTGAATCGCCATACTTCAATTTTCCGACACGCCTTACGAATCTTATCCGCCGAAGCCCAACCCGGCATTTATTCGGTTGGTCCACCAGTACAACCGATTCCTTAATTTGCCGGGAAAGCGGCACCAAATTAGGAGCCTCAGTCTCCACCACGCGGAGCGCCTCGACAGGATCAAGAGTGACCGGAACGCCCGGGTCTTGTTCCTGGCCAATCACTCCACTCATAGCGACCCGCAAATCACGTCTGAAGTGCAGCGCCGTCTAGGCTTGTGCTCTTGCTGCATGGCTGCATACGACGTATTTCAACGGGATAAGCTTAAAGCTTGGGCCATGCAGAAATTCGGCGCTTTTTCGGTCGATCGCGACGGAAGCGATAGAGCATCGATGAAGTTTGCGATGGATATTCTCAAGGAGGGACGGTACGCGCTGACGATTTTCCCTGAGGGGAATGTTTATTTCATGAATGATCGCGCCTGCCCTTTTCTTGATGGTGCGTCATTCATTGCGTTGAAGTCCCAGAAGGACCTCGGCCCGGGTAGGAAGGTCTATGTTGTTCCTCTATCTACGAAGGTGACGCATTGTACAGATCAGCGCGGGGCCGTACTTGAAAAAGTCTCAATCCTCGCCGACAAAACAGGAGTCGAGCTCAATCCGTCGGTTGATCTGCGAGTTGATTTGATGCGTATCGGGGAAAAGGCTCTCCGCCTGCGGTTAGAGAGCCTGGGATACCGGCCCCGCGGCTCGGAGAGCATGGAACTCGGTCCGTTTCTCCATGCATCGGCACACCGAATTATCGAAAGGCTCGAAAAAAGTATGGAGCTGAAGGTTCGTGCCAAAGACAGTACCGAGGATCGAATCCGTCGGATTCGCAGCCAGATTCATCAGATCCGTACGGATCCTGAAAAGGATGCCCAATGTCCCGATGCCACTCACTGGGCGGAAGAAGCGATTCTTGCCATGCGTGTTCTCAGCTACACCAGTCATTACATCGAGGATAAACCTACCCTCGATCGGTATGCCGAGACCGTGGAAAAACTGACGGAGGACTTTTTCGGTGAATTGCAGCGTCCTTGGGCGTCGCGCCATGTGTTTTCCTGTGTAAACCAACCCATCGACCTGACAAATTACCTCGAGGCGTATCAAACTGAGTCACGGGCGACAATGGAACAGTTGACTAAAGCCTGCGAACAGGCGGTTCAGGCTGGTCTGGACGAGATGAATGCCCTGAATACGCTTCCCGGCGCGGAGTTGTTTTGACAATGTCTTTTGCGGGAGACGATGGGCATGGCGATATAGTGCGGAGCAGGCTGCCAGCGTGATGGAACAACCAAGAATTGAGGATTGCTCCGGAATCGCCATGGAAGCCGCCATATGGCGCCGTCGGCGATCGGAGGAGCTTGCTGCTATCTTGCCGTTTTTGAATGCGCATACGGAACGCCGTACCAGGAATGAAAGTCATCCCGTATACGATTTCTTGTTTCAGTACTACCGATTCCGGGCATCGCAACTGCGCCGCTGGTCTCCCGGCTGTGGCGTGGTTCTTGAGGATTCCTCAGGAGATCAGGATTTGCCGGCACAGTTTTGCGCTCCCCGGGGTAGAGAAACTGCCCGCTGGCTCGATCCTGGGGATTTTCCCTGGAAACGCCAACCTGCGTTGCAATGGACAATTCGGCTACTACAGGAAACCAGAGATCGCCCACCCGTGTTCGGCTGCGACGGGATGCATGAATGGGCGATGATTTATCGGGCCCTGGGAAATCGACACCCGGAATTCCCGCTTCGTGTCACTGCTGACCGAGTGGCCGAAATCGTGGAATCGCGGGGCCTGATTTGCACCCACTTCGATGCGTTTCGATTTTTCACGGAAGCCGCAAAGCCCTTGAACCGGATGAAGCTCAATCGGGAGCTTCGGCACAGCCATGAACAGCGCGGTTGCCTGCACACAAATATGGATCTGTACAAATGGGCCTACAAGTGGATGCCCTGGGTGCCGTCCTGCCTGTTGTTTACTGCGTTGGAGATCGCGATTCGCGCGCGGGAACTGGACATGCGCGCCAGCCCGTATGATTTGCGTTCTCTGGGGTTCAGCCCCATACGCATCGAAGAGCCATCGGGGAGAGAGGAGTACCGCCGATTACAGCGGGAAATTGCGGACGATGCTCAACCGATCAGAGAAAGACTGGTTGAGGAGTTGTGCCACCTAACGTTGACGACCCGATGAAGAACAAGACACTCTTTGGACACAGCATCATCCGGACCCACGGCAAGCCACATGTTCTTCAGGAATCCGGGCAATTCACGGTTACACCGTGCGCACAGCAAGCGTGGACATCGGATTATTGATCTCTTATTGCCGCTCGTGATCGCAACCCTCTTGCTCGTCCCGGGACTTCAGGCCACCGAAACCTGGGATGCCTAGGACTCGCCGTCCAACCTCGGCCCTACGAGGTTACAACCCCTGATAGGAAATCGCTTTTCTGGGAGTTCGGGCACGCGCCGGTTGGAACCGGTCTGAGGGGGCGTGTTTGTGTCCTGAATCGAGGATAAGAAACAGACGATCGCCTGTCGCGATGGCTCAGCCGTTCGCGTACATGAGTGGTTCGGTGTCGTAGTGCGGGAAGGCGTCGTGCCACGCCCGTGGCATCCCTCACGGCATTGATCAGCCCTCATTCTTAAACCGAAAACTGGCCAGCACCGGATCGTGGTCGCTGGCGCCGAACGGGGAGTCGGCAGCGTTGCTGTCGGGCCAGTCGGAATTAAAGTGCCCGACCCACACGTGTTCGAGGAGGCGATGCAATGACGGCGACAAGAAGAGATGGTCCAGCGTGCCCGCCTGGCCTTTATAGACGTAGGTGTACGCCCCGGCCGGATTTATTTTCAACATCTCGTCGTGCACATTGAATAGCCCTGCTTCATAGAGGTGAGCGAGTTGATCGGTTTCCGAATCCGGGATCGGCTCGTCAGGCCTTGGAAAAACGTTCAGATCGCCACCGGCCAGGATCAGCGCATCGGGATTTCCCGCCAGAAGCGCTTCTACGATTCTCCGGTTGTAAAGTGCCTGTTCCCGGCGTTGTCCCACGCGCCGGTGCGGCCGGCTGCTGAAGTGGTTGTTGATGACGAACAGCTCGGCATCCGCGGAAGGCTCGCCGGTCCCGTTCTTCATTCTGAACTGTCCAACCAGTGCCGCGCGGGGGAACACATTCGTCGTTGAAATCCCCGTGCTTGTGTCAACGTCCGCGGGAAGCGTTGCGTTGAATGCCTTTGGATTGGAAATATCGCTGTTTCCCGGGTGCGCCGCCCCTCGATAAGTCACCCCGGGATTCTTGCCAAACAACGAGTGCCTGTTCATGGTATCGATCAATTCGACCCGATCCAACCGGTACAGAAATCCACAAGCGATGCCTCGGTACCCCGCCGCGTCCCGGTCGCCGGTGGATCCGAACGCGCCACCTCCCAGTTCCCGGATCGTGGCGCAGAGTTCCTGGAGAGCGTCGAGTTCACCGTCGCTTTCTCGTTTTGAGATTTTCCCGTCCGCGCGCAGGGAAAGAATATCCTGATCCTCTACTTCCTGGATCAGGATGAGATCCGGTTGATTCATTCCCTCGACAATCTGGAGTCCGAGTTCCCTGAGTTTCCCGCGATAGGCCGCATCCGTTTCCGGCAGATAATTAAAGGGGCGAGATACGGAATCGTTTCCCGGATCCGTCTCAAAGTCGCAGAGGTCGTCGGGGTCGTTCCTCAGATCGAACAGATTTTCAACGTTGAAGGTCGCGACCGTAAAATGGGTGCTCGAATCGGCGCGCTTTGCTCTCCCGTTGAGAGAGGGATCCGAGCCTCGCAGCGATACGGGTTGAGATGCCACTTGGATGACGTAGGACTCGTAGCGCTGGTGCATTGCGCCGGCAAGAGGCTCTTTCAAGACGTCAAACGTCCGGAGCGGCTCAATCAGGGCTGCCGCTTCACCGAGATTACCTTTTAGCCCCAGGCTCCCCACTGCGATCAAGTGCGCATTTTCGTTATCCGAGCGTCCTGGAATGTCGTCAAGCGGGTGAGCATCCCGAAAGACTCTTCGAGCAAATTCGTTGTCGCGGACCAGGGTCGGGGCCGGGGGCGTGATGAACCAGACTTCCGCGTTTGCATTCTCACCGAATACTTTTCTGCCGCCCTGGACCATCGAACCCGCGGGTAGGAGCACTCGCATGGATTCATGGCTCTCATGAAATCTCCGAGCCTCCATCTTGCTGTTCAATACGGGAACCGGGATCACGGGGAGTGCTTCATCCAGGTTGATACCCGTTCTCACGACTTTTACCAACCTGGCGCTGCTCAGCTCCGTGGCGAAAAACTGTTCCTTGATTTTCCCGGTCAGGACGATCTCGTCTCCGATAGCTGGAATGTATGTCCCATCCACCCCGTCCGGGATCCCCGCATTTTTTCTGTGAAAGACAAAGAGCGCATCGGAAGTGAATGGATCGCCGTCGGCTGTCTCCGATGTATTCTGAATAAAGAATCCCCGATCGACACCGCCAT
>CAUZEO010000341.1:0-5707 GCA_963578625.1 Kiritimatiellia bacterium
AACTCGGCGATCGTCGAGCATTTCTCCGATGGATTCGGCGGCGTCAATTTCCAGACGGATGTATACTACAATCTGGGTTTGCTTGCCGCCGTGTTCCACGAACACCCGCAAAGCCGCGCCTGGTTCGACGACGCCGCGCAGGAACTCGACCGGCAACTTGACCTGCACTTCCACCCCGGGGGCGTGTATTTGGAATCCATCAACTACTTTCAGCACGTGTTCAAAGGCATCGTGCACCTCGCGAGCGTATTGAAACGCCACGGGGTTCGTGATTTCTTTGCGGATGATCGAATGCAGGAGGCCATGAACACATTGGTTGACTACCTGACCGCGCCGGTGGAGCCAACGGTGGAGCAGACCTACGAGCCGGGACACATGGGGTGCGAGAAGTTGGAAACGGAGGGGAAATGCCGCTTCTGGCCCGGGATCGGGGATACGGGCGGTGTTTGCAAGGACCAGCCGATTTCACCCGCTCTTGCGCACGCGGCCTGGGAAGTGAGGGAGCACAACAAGGAGTTGTCCGACAAGCTGCTGGCGGCCTGGAACGAATGCGGCCGTCCACTCTGGGGACTCAACGAGCCGCATTTCGAATTCCTGTACCTGCAGGAGGCCGAGCCGGAAGCGCCGCCGCTGGCGCCCCTGCTGGCGTCGCGACACTTCAAGGGCGTCGGTGTGCAGTTGCGTGCCGACGTCGGGATGCCCACCGAAACCAGTGTCTTTGTGCGCACCGGCCCGGCGACTCATCATTGGGGATTCGATTTTGGAAACATCAGTATTTCTACCCGAGGTTCGAGGCTGATACCCGAGTTCGGATATCACGGCTCCTGGGAGGAGGATGGAGAGCCCCTGGGCGGCAGATGTTCCTGGCTTCATAATATTGTCACGTTCGGTCCCGACTACAACGGCGGCATGGGCGTGGAGCTTCACAATGCGCCCCGGACCGTCCGGATCGGGGAGGACCTGGACTATATTGTGTGTGATCTCACAATGAACAACCTGCGGCACAAATCGTACCGTGAGTTCCGGCCCATCGAGACGATCCGGATCTACCGGCACGTGCTTTTCGCTCACAATCGCTACGTCTTTGTCTGGGACCGTATCGAGCGAAGCATCTACCGTTCGCAGCTTCGGATCAACTGCCTTTCGACCTCGGTGCGGATGGACGGAAACCGGCTTCACTTCACGGGACTGGATGGGGTGGACCTGGTCGTTCACGTGCTCCATCCGCGGAAGCCCGAATTCCACGAAGCGCTGGTCGGTCCGATGCGTTACGTGCTGCTCGAGCAGGACTGCGAGCTGGACTACACCTGGCTTTGCCAGCCTCTGGGATCCGGGGAGGCGGCTTTCGCAGTGGAGGCCGGCGCGAACCGGGTGTCGATCAAGGGCCGGGACGTGCATGGCAACGAATTCGAGGACACGATCGTGTACGCCAAGGGTGAGTTCGGCGCGACAACGAACGTGGGCGGCAAGACCATGCGGCTCGACGGCCGCCTGGCCATGATTCGGCACGATGAACGAGGCCGGCAGCTGGAACTTCTCGACGCTGAATCACTTGCTCCCTGATTCATTTGACTTCTTGTTCCGAGTTGAATTTGCCAGGTTGTCGTTACAAGGTAGTCAAAAAAAAAGAGAAGCGAGCCAAGTCCATGATCACCACAGACCAGGTTTTGCACTACAATACATTCGGCTACGCCGTCATGCGAAACGTCTTCACTCCGGACGAAATCGAAACGATGCAAAAGGAGTTCGAAACGGCAAAAGCGCGCGAGGGTGAATTCATTCCCAAAGAAGATGTCTCGACCTATGCGCATATGATTCTGCTCGGAGACGACACCCCGTTTTTTGCGTCCCTCACCGAAGACGAACGACTCTATGGACCCGCCAAGCAGATCTTTGGGGAAGACACGGTGTTGTGGGAATGGCACGGGTACCGCTATTGCATGTTCAAGGGCACCCAGTGGCACGCCAATGACGGCGATCCGACCCTGGGGCGCTACCGGTACGGGGTCCGCTACCAATGGCCGCTATTCGAGCCGGTGCGCGCAGATACCGGTGCTTTGCGCATTATCCCGGGATCGCATCTGCCGGAGTTTCAGTGGGAGGTGAGAAGGGCCCAGACGGCCGGCCTGCTCGATGATATCGGGGCAGTAGGCGCGGTGGTCTGCGATGCCGATCCTGGCGATGTGGTCGTCTTTGACACGCGCGTCTTCCACGCTTCAACACCCTATCACAAGGAGCGCAATGTCGCCAGCGGCATCTACGCACACTTTCCCGAAACGAAGGAAGAGGCGGCGGTCACGGCCATTGGTTTTCCCCGCGAACAGGAACAGTGGAACCAGTGGCGGGCAAACAAACCGAACAGCCCCTTCCGCCGCAACTGGGAAGGCCTGGTCAAACGCCTGGAGGAATTGCGCCGGCACTCCGGCTATCGTATCGAGCGCCCCGACCCCGGACGCTCGGGACACCTGGTACGGGCCTGAGCAGAAGATGGGGTGGAATGGAGCTTCCATGAGACCGCTGTCTGCCCGAAGGGAACGGTGGGAAGCAATGGTCTGGGCTTTGCAGTCCAATGTATTGATGGTGACCCGGTGAAGACTCTCCTCTATCCTGCGCGGCACTTGGAGCTGTTCAGCGTTCCGCCGGGCATGCATCTGGCTACGCTCACTTCCGGCCCAATCGCGCTTCCGCGTTTCGGGAAGGTCGCCGACGCTACGTTAGTGTGAACAATGCGGAGCACCTCCTCATCTCTCCTCTTCATCGAATTACTCGGTGGTCGTGGCGGTGAAAGAGGAAATCCGTAAAGTAGCGGGAGTCGCCAAGACTTCCGGTCGGCGACACACAAGCCCGACAGAGCCACGAAACAAAACCCCAACCAGGAATCTGAACCACCAGCCTTCGCAAAACGGCGGCTACGACCGTCTTCGACTCATCCGGCTCGTCTTTGTCGGCGATGCCATCCGGTGCAAGGTGACCATCAGCGCCATTCCACCCCTTTGGGGGCCTATTGGGTCGTACCCTTGAGTCGAGCGCCGGGTCATGCCGTCGACGGAGTGACGACGCGGGCATAGATGTGCGCCCAGCGTTTGGCTGTGCACTGGCCGGGTTTTCGGATCAGCCTGTTCGCCTCCTCTTCCCAGTCCGGGTATGCCGGACCGAGGCTGGAGATGACCTCCAGCATTTCCCGGGGCGTCCCCGGTAAGTCGGAACCAGACGGCACCCCCTCGATGAACCCGGAGAGGCGTTTCACATGCCGGCGGTAGGCCCCCGATGCCTGCGTGTGGCCGTTGGCCACGAAACAAAGCAGGGCCAGCAGAGACGCGATTAATCGCCGCTCGTTGTCTTTCCCGGGCATGCCGCCGTCCGGCTCGATGAGCGCGGCAAGGACCATCAGCAGTTCTTCGCCGGCAGGTTTATCCTGCGCAGGGGACATCGGAGATGGGGGCATTGAGTAGCATGCATTCAGTTCCATGTCGCTTGACTTAAGTCTGCGCGGGGCCTTCATCATGCGGCGTCGTGGCTCGGCCTGCAAATCCGTTATTTCCATGAATCTGGAGATCTGTGAATTGGCTTGCGTAAAGGCCGCCTGCGCAAAGTAGGCGTCAAACGCGGTGTCCTCCGGCATCCCCACCGGCACCACCCGGGTCTTGGGCAGTTTGCCGCCGGCGTCGCGTTCGGCTGCGACTACCGCCACCAGGGACATGACCCGCGAGGCCAGGCCGTATTCCCGGCTCAGTTGCTCCAGGCGGGAATCCCGGCGCTTCGCTTCTCGCCGGGCCACCGTACCCGCGCTTTCGGTTTCCATGAGGGCCTCGAAGTCGGCGATCAGGCGCGCGCCGCGAATCAGGCGCAAAGTCTCGGCCAGTTCCGGGGTTCCAAGCAGGGTGTCGAGACGCAGCTCGCCGTCGGCCCCGTCCCGCGACCAGTTCAGCACCATGGCCTCTGCACGGTCAGCCTCGCCGTATACCACCACCGGCGAACCGGCAAACACGGTACCGCCAGGAGATGGGTGGACGACGGCCCCGTCCCCTTCGATGCTGACCTTAAGACCGGTTGCCACCGGATGGCCGATAGATGCAAAGAGCTCCAGCGCTGCGTTGTCCACCCGTTCGCGGGGAGTGATGAAGCGGCTCGTTCCGCCGGTCTGCCGCGCGAGCTGGTTTAAGAAACGGTCCTGGCTCGCGCTGCCGATGCCCAGGACATGCACCCGTATCCCGCCGGATTTTATGCGGTTGAAGATGTCTTCGGTCCCGTGCACCTGGCCGTCGGTCAGGAGGAAAATGTCGCCGCCGCCGTCCTTGAGCAGCGCCGCCGCGTTGAGCAGCGCCTGCGGCAACTCCGTGCCTCCGCGGGCATCGATTCCATCGAGGAACTCATTTGCCATGGCGCGCCCGTCGCCGTCGCCCCGCACCATTTCCTGATGCATGATATCGGTTGTATTGTCGAAGGCAACGATGTTGAAAGCGTCGTCGGGTGATAACGCACCCAGGCAGGCCCGCAAGGCCTTCTTCGCCTGTTCCATGGGGGCACCGTCCATTGATCCTGAGCGGTCGATGACGAATACGCTTCGGCTCGCCTGCTTAACGGCCTCACCGAAGACGCCGGAAGGGATGCACGCCGCCACGGCGGTCTTGCCCCCGGGCGTCGTGCCTGCATAGATTAACGGCCGGGGTTCCCGAAGCGTTACATCCAGCACCAGGTCCCGGTTGGGCACGTCGGCTTCGCGGGATAACGCCACCCGATGAGCTTCGTTCTCCTCCACGTTCACGCTTACTGTGTGGGAGGGCGATTGCAGCGAGGCCGCCCCGCCCGGCGCTTTTACCGTCAGGTCAAACCCCGTGCGATGTAGATCCGCCGGATCGTCCCGGTAGGGCGGCAGGATCACTCCGCCGAATGTTTCCTCCGGCAGTTCCATTTCGCCTTCGCCTGGCGCGGTGCGCACTGCGCTCGCCCGTGGGTGATAGCTGGGGGCCAGGGTAAAGGGAAAGCGGAAACGGAACCCGTCGTCGTGCGCCTCCACCCCCGCGATGATTTCCAGGTAAACCGTCACCCGTTTTCCCGGATGCAGGTTCCCCACCATCAGGCTGGTCACCCCGTCGCGGTATTGCCGGGTCATGGTTGTCAGAAACCCATCACTCATGGCGTCCTCGTAGAGGCGCTCCGCATCGTTCACCGGTTGGAGATCGGAATGCACCGAGAAGCCGTCCCCTTCGATGCGGAACTGCCTCAGCGCCGCGTCGCGGGGCAGCATGAAGCTGTAAATGACTTCCAGGGGATCCTCCTCCGCCGATGCGAACACATGGCGGGCCACCAGCCGGGCACCCACGGGAAGCACTTCGCCCCCCAGCCATAATTCCTGCATGGCCAGCTCTACGGCGCGGCCTTCCTGGGTGAGAATTTCAAATGCCTGCATGACTTATTCCCTTTCCGTTTCGTTGTTCCCATTCAGTTGTCTGGCGGTCTCCGCGAGGATCTTGCGTACCTGCCGCAGCCGCCAGGGCGGCACGTCCGTCCGAATCAACACCTGTACATCCTCCGACAGGACCATTCCCGCGAGGGGCGCGGCTTCCGGCAATTCCCGGGGCGGCCCGTCTCCCTCCAGCCGCACCGCGATCTCCGCCAGGGTCAGTCCCTTCCGCTTCATCTTCGCGATACGCTGCAATCGCCGCAAATGCGACCGCTCATAGTGCGCATTCCGCCCCGCCTGTAC
>CAUZEO010000342.1:0-5666 GCA_963578625.1 Kiritimatiellia bacterium
TGTCCCTGGTAGGTCCCATGACAGTCGCCGACAACCTGTTTCTTGGACGTATGAAATCGGCCGCGGGCATGGTTTGCAGGCATCAGCAGGAGGACGAAGCGCGCGGATGGCTGAACAGGCTCGGCGTCAATATCGATGTCTGTCGACCGGTGGAACAGTTCCCGATCGCCACGCGCCAATGCATCGAGATCGCAAAAGCTCTCTCGAGACAGGCAAAAGCGCTCGTCATGGACGAGCCAACCAGCGCACTCAGCGAACCCGAAGTCGAGCGCCTGTTTGAAATGATCGACCAGGTAACCGCTCAGGGGTGCGGCGTGATCTATATCACTCACAAAATGGAGGAGATTGACCGGATCGCGGACCGAATCACCGTGCTACGAGACGGGCATCGAGTCGGAACCGCCCCGGCCGAGGAACTTCCGAAATCGAAGCTGATTCAATGGATGGTCGGGCGAACCGTAGAAGATCAGTACGTACGCGGACCGTCTCACGCCGGTACGAGGCGACTTCTGCTTGATCAGGTGAGCGTACATCGAAGGGGGGGCGGTCGCCACGCCGTCGTAAACAATATTTCCATGGAAGTCGGCCGAGGCGAAGTGGTCGGGCTTGGAGGCCTTCGGGGCTCCGGCGCCGGCGAATTGCTGCTTGGCCTGTTTGGCGGCGTGGGCGAGGTCCGGGGCCGAATCGAACTCGATAACGAACCATATTGCGCATCAACACCACGGCAGGCGATTGAACGGGGCATAGCGTTGTTGACCAACGACCGCAAAGGAACCGGGCTGGTGCCGCCGATGTCGATCACGGCCAACATCACCTTGGCAAGCCTACGGCAATTCACCCGGTTTGGTTGGCGGCGAAAAGTGCTCGAGAGGAGGTCGGCGCAACAGGCTGCCTCTTCACTCAAGGTTCAGGCGGCATCGCTCAACATGCCGGTGAAGGCGCTTTCGGGAGGAAACCAGCAAAAGGTAGCCATCGCGAAATGGCTGCAAACCGAGCCGCGACTGCTCCTGCTGGATGAACCAACGCGTGGAGTCGACGTAGCTGCAAAACAAGAGATTTACCAACTGATCGAACAATGGACCGCATCCGGCATTTCCATTCTCCTCATTACCAGCGAAATGCCGGAGTTGCTCGCCCTGAGTGACAGGATCGTTGTCCTGCACCGCGGCGCCATCACCGCCAAATTTTCCCGAGGCGAGGCCACCGCCCAAAAAATTCTTTCCGCCGCGATGGGATCATGAATTGAAGCAGCCGAACTCAACGTACTCCCCTCTCGCCGCGCTAAACACGCCTGCCGGCCGAGCGCTGATCGCGCTGGCGATCGTCATTGTGTTTGGAGTGCTGTTTAACGCGGAAGGCGCGTTCTTTAAGCCCGGGACTCACCGGGACGCGTTCCGACAGGCGTCCGTGTACGGCATCCTCGCCTGCGGAATGACCCTCGTCATCATCACCGCCGGCATCGACCTCGCGGTGGGGAGCGTCCTGGCTCTGTCTGCCGTCTGCTGCGCCAAGATGGCCATTCATTGGCAGTGGTCGCCCTGGCTGGTCATATGCGCCACCGTCCTGGTCGGCGCCGGTTCCGGATGGGTCTCCGGCGGCGTGACCGCGCGCCTTGGCGTGCAACCATTCATTGCCACCCTCGCCATGATGGTATTCGCGCGCGGGCTGGCGAAATATTTTTCCGGCGGCATGAAAGTTTCAACGGCAGTACAACAACCCGACGGAACCTATGAATATGTAGATGTTCCCGATCTCTTCCGCATGATCGATACGCGGGTCTTCGGCGGCAATGTTTCCGTCGTCACGCTGATCTTCCTCGGTTGCGTCGCGGTCGCCTACGTGATGCTCGCGTACCACCGCTGGGGGCGGGAACTGTACGCGATTGGTGGCAACGAAGAGGCAGCTCGCCTCTCCGGCGTCCCCGTGGCCCTGTCGAAAACCCTGGCCTATGTCGCCTCGGGTGCATTTGCGGGCATCGCGGGAATCTGCCAGGCCGCACAGGAACAGCAAGGCGATCCGGAGGCCGGCACAGGGTATGAGCTTATTGCAATCGCCATGGTCGTAATCGGCGGAACCAATCTCATGGGTGGACGGGGCGGCATGGGACTGACCCTGCTGGGAGTCATGACCATCGGTTACCTGGAAAAAATCCTCAGCATCAACGCGGTCCCGGAGGCAGCCCGGCTGATGCTGACCGGCGTCATCATCATCGCGGCAGTCTTGACCCAGCGGCGCGGGCGAACGTAGAAGTAGTCCCGAATACCCACCGCAGCAAAGCCGAAACCAAACAAAACTTGAACAGAAGGAAACAAAGAGAACGGAGAAGAATTTCAGTTTTCTTGTAAATCCGTAAAGCACCGGCAGTCGCCGAGACTTCCGATCGGCGACGCACAAGCCGGGCAGAGAATATTCGCCCCGAGCATCTGGACCCAACCCAAACAAAATGAACCTCGAAATACACGAAACCGCGGCTCCGCAACCAAACGAAATTAACCACGGAGTTTACGGAGGGGATTTTTAGTCACTCCGTGTGCTCCGTGAACTCCGGGGTAAATATGCTGGTCGCGATTAAGAACGATTCCTGTAGAAAGCAGTCCAAATACGACGGCGTGCCTGCGGTAAAACTGACAATCTCTCTGGTCCATCGTACTTCATTTATCAGGAAACAGGATTTCGTAATTGCTTATTGGTCATTCATTGGGCATTGGGTATTTCGTCACTCGTCATTCCAAGAAAGGACTTCTTCATGAGATTTGGTAATCTGAAATCAGAACTAATCCCTGTTTCACTTTTCGCCGCCGGCTGCCTGCTCTTCGGCTGTGGCCGCGGATCCAGCGCCCCGAGTCCGACTCCATCCGAAAAAACCGATTCTTCATCCGATGTCTTTTTGATCGGAATGAGCCAATGCAACCTTGGAGAGCCGTGGCGAGTCCAAATGAACGCGGACATCAAGGCCGAGGCCGAGACGCACGACGAGATCACCATGGTCTTCAAGGACGCGCAGAACGACACCTTGAAGCAGCGCTCTCATGTAGAGGAATTCATCAGCGCCAGCGTGGACCTTATCATGATCAGTCCTAAAGAAGCACAACCCCTCACGGAGCCGATCGCGAAGGCGTACCAGGCAGGAATACCGGTCGTCGTCCTGGACCGCGCGGTTCTTGGCGACGAGTACACCTGCTTCATTGGCGCGGACAATGTGAAAATAGGAAAAGCCGCCGGGAAGTGGATCGCCGACCAGATCGAGGAGGGCGCGAAGATTGTCGAATTGCAGGGATTGATGACCAGCGTGCCGGGCCAGGACCGACACAATGGATTCGTCGAAGGGCTTGTCGGCAAAGGAGAAGTAATCTTCTCCGCGGATATGAAATGGCTCGAACCGGAAGCAAGAAAAGAAATGGATTCCGCGTTAGCTCGATTTGACGACATCGACATCGTCTACGCTCACAACGACCCCGGCGCGCATGGCGCATACCTGGCGGCGAAAGCAGCGGACAGGGAAAAAGATATCCTTTTTGTCGGCGTCGACGCCCTTCCTCACGAAGGCGTAGCGTATGTCTCACAGGGCATTCTCAATGCAACGTTTCAGTATCCGACCGGCGGCAAAGAAGCCGTGGACGCATCGCTGAAAATTCTCTCCGGCGAAGACGTCCCTAAGAAAATCGTGCTTGGCTCCCGTTTGTTTACCGCAGAGAACGTAGCGCAGGGTGGCGAAGCTCTAGATTAGTCTGGGCCACACAAGTTCGCGAGATGGATTCAACCGCGGTACGAAAACGCTTCGAGCGCCTCTACGGAACCAGTCCGGTCATCGTCCGTGCACCCGGACGGGTCAACCTGATCGGAGAACATACCGATTACAACGAAGGGTTCGTGCTTCCCGCTGCAATCGATTTGGAAATCGTACTGGCGATCGGCAGAAATGATACCGGCCGGATCCGGTTCTTTGCCGAGGATCTTAATGAGAGCTTTGAGCAGGATTTCGACAACCTCCGCGTCTCGACATCTCAGTGGGCAAATTATCTCCTGGGCGTTATCGCCCAATTCGTGGAATCCGGGGTCGCAGTCGAAGGCATCGATTGCGTGTTTGGAGGCGACATTCCCATCGGAGCGGGGTTGTCGTCATCCGCGGCAATCGAAGTGGGTTTCGCGATTGGAATCAACCATCTACTCTGCGCCGGCTTCGACAAAGTCACGATGGCGAAAATGGCGCAGTCCGCGGAACACCAATATGCGGGCGTCCACTGCGGAATCATGGATCAGTTCGCCAGCATTATGGGCAGGAAGAACCAGGCGATGAAACTGGATTGCCGATCCCTCGAAGTTGAATATTTTCCGGCGGACCTGGCGAACTGGAAAATTGTGCTCTGCAACACTCGGGTGGAGCACGAACTTGCGGCTTCGGAGTACAATACAAGGCGTAAGGAATGTGAGCGGGGGGTTAAACTGTTGCGGCAGCACGAACCCGGGTTGAATTCGCTGCGTGACGTCTCTCCGGAACTTCTGGAAGAGCGCAGCTCCGAATTTGATCCGAAGGTGCTCAAGCGGTGCAGGTACGTGCTCGCGGAGAACAGGCGCGTTCTGAAAGTGTGCGCGCATCTGCGCGACGGAAATATTCGGACGGTCGGGCGAATCATGCACGAATCGCATGCGGGGTTGCGCGACGACTTCGAAGTAAGTTGCCCGGAGCTGGATATCCTGGAGGAGATCGCGCGCAGGGACGAGGCCGTAGCCGGCGCAAGAATGATGGGTGGGGGGTTCGGCGGCTGCACCATCAACATTGTCCACCAAGATCAGGTCAGTGGGTTTACAGATAGAGCCGGACGGGAGTATGAAAGGCAGACTGGCATTACACCTGAATTCTATGTCACGAATATAGGCGACGGATCCGGGGTCGAGGGAAAATAGGCCACTGCAACGATCGATCTTTTCGAAGAATGAGTCGGATATGAGTATTCAAGAACTGCAGGCAATCGACGTTCACGCGCACTACGGGAACATGGATCGCGGGCAGGCGCAGAAGGTTTTAAACCATTGCATGTCCGGAGACGCGGAAACCGTTGTTGCCCGCGCCCGGACCGCGAACATCGAATGGACCGTGGTGTCCCCTGCTTGCGTTAATGCCGCGCGGGAGCAGTGAATGGGGACCTGGATAGCCTGTTCCGCATCACGAAACTGCGATGGGAGGTCGGCGAGGATCTCTTTGCCCGCGTCACGCGCGGGACCTGATTGCCGGCAGTTTCGGCAAGACGTTCATCTGGCTTAAAGATCCGGAATTCTCGAACCGGATCCTGCCGCCCTGTGTGGGTCTCAGCGAGAAAGAGTCTCGTATTTGTCGGGATATCTACAAATCCAGGTTTGCCGACATTCCGTAGCCGCAACTACGAAAAAGATCCTCCGATATACTCCCTGAAAGCGCCCCTCCCGTGGATGAGCGCCTGGATCTCCATGGACGGAAGAAGATACGGATCCGTTTCCTTCGTGATGTACCTTGCGGCCATCGGTGGACCGCCATCGGCCTCGTCGTCCCCCTCAACGCCCACGAGGTCGGCATACCGGACCTTTTCGCCGTCAACATCGTAATGAGCCTGCGTAATCCAAAGTCGTCCGAACCGATAGCGTTTCGCCACTTCGTCACGCGCGACGCTGCTGAAACTGGTCCCGGTAAA
>CAUZEO010000343.1:0-5614 GCA_963578625.1 Kiritimatiellia bacterium
AATCACGTCCGATAAACGGATTTACTTTGATAGAACTTCTGGTCGTCGTAGCGATCATCGCGATCCTCGCCGGCATTCTTCTGCCGGCTCTCGGAAAAGCGAAGGCCAGCGCGCGAAAAGTGAAGTGCATCGCCCAGATGCGAGAAGTCGCCATCGCCGTAAATCAGTTTGCCTATGATCACAAGAACCGGTATCCGGGGGATACGGACCTGACAGTGAATCTTAATTACGCCGACATCGGTGGTGAAGGTAAGGACGGACAATGGTCCAATCTGATTATGGCGACAGCTCGGCCCCTTTTTCAGTACATCGAGACATTAGATCTGTTCGAGTGTCCAGGCGACCGTGGTGATATGATTAATGACACCGCGAACGTCTTCGAGGATTCGGGTTCCAGCTACTTTTATCCGCTTGACGACCCACAGACGACCGACATGGGCATCGAAATCGTGGAAGACAAGAAACTAACCTCGTTTACGGCTCTTTCAAAAAAAGTACTCGTTTTCGAGCAAACGTTTTTTAAGGATAGTGACAAAGACGACTCGAAGACAAAGTGGCATACGGATGTGAAGGCAAGCGTTATCGGTTACGGAGATGGACATGCCGCCCTTGTTGAATCAAAGAATTATACGGCGATCCCTCTGGATGCCGACGTACGCGCAAAGCGCGACTACTACTGATTGCGTGGAGTTTGGTTTCTCCGCGTGACTTTCGAAGTGATTTCTATCGAATAATGTGATGGATCGGTCTCACCGGTCAGACGAATTTTTTTCCTGGTGATCGCCTCCCGCTCCCTCGCTACAACCATGAACTCAACCCCCGCTCCGGCAGAACCATCGTCGGTAACCAGTGCGTCCTCCTGAATACGAAAAACCGGAGGTTTCCCCATCGGAGAAACGGCGAAGAGATGACACTGCGATGTGCCCTGGCCCAGCAGCAGTCCGGCGCCGCCCTTACCGAGTTTTAACTCGTCGGTTTGCAGAATCAATTCGCCGTTTACCCATCCTTCCAGCATGTTGTCCGGTCCGGATCGGACCGTCATCAGATATGACTCTCTGAATCGAATGCGCCCACCGCGGGTCTGCACGTTATTGAAGATGCCATTACCATACTCGCCGAAAATCCACTCGCTCCGATCGGCGGACATCGCAAAGAAATCAAAGCTTTGAGGAGCGCTATAATTGAAAGCGATTCCCGACAGCATTCGAAATCCGCCTTTCACCTGTGTTGGTGTCGATAGTAGATGGGCAACGATGGAAGTTGGAGCGTCCCTGTTTTTCTTGGGGGTCAGCAGCAAGGAAGACGCGCTTTCAGAGGATTCGAAATCTAGTCGATCCTGATTCCATTGGATTGTGCCGGTGGATTTGTCGCTCGATGAAACATGCTGAAGGGGGAGGATTCGCATCCAGTCAATCTCTGCTTGCGGCGTGGAGTTTGCAAGAATCCGTATCCCTGTACCGGATGGCGATGTCACATCCGTAAATTCGAGTAAAGGACCTTCCTGCGGACGGATAACTTCAAATCGAAGCGGCTCACTTCTCACGATTGCGCCGTCTTTGTAGCGCGTAGCAGCCTGTAACGTAATCGGCCCGAGACCCAGTCGGTGCGGATCAATTTCCCAGTCCGCGGATTCCGTCCAAGGCCGTTCTTCCAGAAGGCGGAACCCCTGCAATACCGCCAGGGTTTCCCCCGGCTCTTCCGCCAGCGTCTTGAGGTGGATCGAGCGGTGAATCGGCGTTTCCGCTTCCTCCGGCGATTTTTTCAGGGAAACGCGGCGGGCAGTCCGCCGAATCCCGATATCGGCAATCTGCGTTGCGACCGTGCCCAGTGATGTCGACTCGCTCTGAATAATTCGCAGTTCATGGTTTCCCGCGGCCAGGTCTTTTGGAGAAATTGGAAATACGTTATCTGTGCTGTCGCGCTCCAGGTAAAGGCCATCCACCATGCAAGAGAATCTCGTTCCAGGATTTCGGTGGTTAGTTTCAACGCGGAAAAGCAGATCCCCTTCTGAATTGCGCTTGCCGACTTGCTGAATCTGAATCGACGGCCGCGCTCGCCAGGGGGAGAGGAGCGGATCACCCAGAATCAGCAGTTGCATCGGGCTGAACACAGACTGGAAAAAACTTTCTATGATGTGGGTACCCCCCGTGTAGTGGACGTAGAACCGTGGATGAGGAAATTTTGTCCAGACTGCCCTGGGCTCAGTGACGGTACCGCATGTCGCCGATACCCCGGCTTCCAGCCATCGGGTACATTTTGTCTGTGAACGCAGATGGAAGTTTGCCGCATGGCTTGTGAGGTGCTCGACCATCGAGCCGGGAAGGTACGTATTCTGGCGCAGTCCGTTCACGTGAGGTTTGCCGATCATGAGGCCGAGGATATCGTCCTCTCGCTTAGGCATGCTGCTCACGATGGGCGCTTGGAACCCACGGGCCACGAGGTCATTCACGGATTCTTCAAATGCCCAGTCTCTTGCCTTTGACCGGATGTTGTCGTTTTGTACGAAAAAGAATTTTCCTGTAGGAAACGTGCCGTCTGCGGCGATGCCCTTGCGGATTCGTTGTATCGAATCGTCTAGGGTGTTTCCCCGGGATCCGGTAAAGGCCAACATCATGCTCGGGATGGGGCGATCTTCAAACGGGGTCTCTGCCATCCGAGCAAGGGAAATCGTATTCTTCTTCGGCCCACCGGGTTCGAATGGGCCAGTGAAGAATGGAGAAAAATACCGTCCGCTCGATATTTCCTTTGGGTTCGGCAGCACACTTCTCGTGAAGGTTATACCCTGCAGTGATACGGGTGGTTTAGAGGTAATGCGAACGGGAAACCCTGCTGAATAGATCCACACAAAAACATGTTCCACGAGCCGTCGGCTTTGCAGGGCCTCCGTCGCCGGTTTCCAGATCAGTCTCTTGAATTCCCCCACGGATAGTTCCGCCTCGGCTTCAAGCACCTTGGCGGGAAGTGACACGTAGAGAACGTTGCGATCAGGCACGCCGCGAAGATACCGGTAGTGATTCGCGATGGCCATTGAGTCCGGCGAAGACTCGTTAACCAGGAGAAGGATTTCGTGTGGCTGTATGCCCGGTGCGGAAACCGCCGCGGACAGAATGGCCAGGCATACCGCTTGGAGCCGAAGAAAATGCGTGCCCCTCAATAAGCGCCTCTTGCCTTGAGGACCGCCCTCACGGTCCGGACAAGAATCACGATATCAAGCCAGATCGACCAGTTGCGGACGTAATAGCCATCCCACCGTATCATTCCCTCGTTGCCGACCTCGCTGCGTCCCGACACCTGCCATAGCCCGGTAATGCCCGGCCGCACCCGCTCGCGGAGGTTTCGGATGTGCTCAGGTAACTGTGCGTGATGATAGATAGGCAGCGGGCGGGGTCCGACGAGCGACATGTCGCCGATGAGGACGTTATAAAGTTGGGGAAGTTCGTCCAAAGACATTTTCCGAAGCAACTTCCCGATGCTGGTGATGCGCGGGTCGTTGCGAAGCTTGAAGTTCGCATTCCACTCTTCGCGCAGGTCATCATTTTTCCGTAGCGCGGTTTCGAGGGCAGTCTTCGCATCCGGAACCATGGTTCTAAATTTGTAGGTTTGGAAAGTATCATTGGATTTACCGACGCGCTTTTGTGCAAAAATTGGATCATGTCGGTCTTCAATCCAGATCAAGAAAGCGATCAGGATACAGACGGGGAACCAGATGGGAGAGGAAAGGGCAACCACGGCAAGTTCGACGGCTCTCTTAAGAAACCTGGAAAAAGGGTCGTGAAGATTCACGGAAACTTCGAGCCCGAGGATCCCGCCCACGTCCCTGGGTTGCACCCACAGGGAAGGGGCTTCCATCAGGTCCGGTATAATGATGACGCGGTGGTAGTTTGACAGCGGTCCTTCCAGCATCCGTACGAGATCGTGACGCGACGAATCCGAAAGAGCCAATACTGCCGCCGGAGCGATTCGCGAATTCTGCTCCAGGGTTCCTAGAACCGGCACGCCTTCTACGGTGTCCACTCCGGGCGTTTTGTAATCTTCAAAAACCCCCACCGGAATGAATCCCAATCCCTGGTCTTCATTCAGTGCCCGAATGGCAAGACAGGCCGTTTCCGACCCTCCGTACACAACCGTGGGCAAGCCCCATCTGCCCGATCGCAGCAGAATGTTTTTAGAGATGTGTCGGAAGAGTATGATCAGCGGACCGGATACGAGCATGGCCGATGTGACCGTTAAGCGGCTTGCGGTTTCGCCGCTCTTTCCCAGGAACAGACTGATTGCCACAACGCCGAAGATCCCACATACCAGCCACGTTACCCGGCGCAACTCTTCCACGGCGCCTAGTCCCCAACCGGGCAGAAGATTCAGTGCCGCGGCGCCGAGGAGCCAAGCCACAATGAGAACCCACCACCACGAGGGAATCATGGATCCGCCCCGTTCAATAAATTCCCCCAGCCCCATGGACCGGCCCTTCAACAAATATCTAACCAGGCCGGCAGTGACCAATCCGCAGGCCAATGCCAACGCGTCGCCGCTTCCAAGTACGAATATATTGGCAGCGCGTCGCTTCAGATATCTGAATGTTTGTCGGCGCTTAACTTGATGTGTTGAATCGATGTGATGTTCCGTGACGAGTTGCGTCAGCTCGGACGGCTTCTCGAGAACTTGTCTTGTTCTATCTTCCGACACGGGCCTCATGAGATAAATGAATTATTGATATACTACTGCCAGGTTACGCCACTTCCAGCCTACAAAAGGCAGCGTGAAATATCAAGAATCTAACAGGTTGCTGAGCGAACTTGTATTCACTCGATAAATAGCGCGTCGTAGGCGGCAACCAGTTTGGGTGCCTGGTGGCTCCATTCCAGCTCTTCTTCCATTCGGCGCCGGCCGTTTGCTCCCATTTCGTGCCGTCGGGCTGGATCTGCCAGCAGAATCTCAATACAAGTCGCGAGTTCTTTCACATTATTCGGCTCTGCGTAGAGCGATGCGTCCGCCGCGGATCGCCGTCCTTCTGTTAAATCGTACTGCACGACCGGCAATTCCAGTGCCATATATTCCAATATTTTATTCATCGTGGACTTGTCGTTCAGCGGATTCAAGGGATCTGGATCCACGCCCACATCACAGGTGCTGAGACGCTCCACCATCTCCTTATCGGGGATTCGACCCGTAAACTCAACGTTCTGTTCAATCCCCAGTTTTTTTGTCAGGTTTTTGAGGGTTTCAAACATCGGGCCGCTGCCAATCAGGCAAAATTGGATGTCATTTCGCTTTCGCTTCGAAACCAATTCATGGGCGGCTTCAACCAAATGATGCACGCCGTCAAATTCCCCCATGACCCCGAGGTATCCTATAAGATATTCTTTGCCACGCCGATAGACCGGATTGGGTGATACCCGTCTGAACCGATTGAGATCCGGACCACTCCGGACCACATGCACCCGGTTCGGGTCCTTCTTGCCTCGCGTAATCGCGATCTCACGGTAAGACGTGTTGGTGCTGATGACGGTGTCGGCAAGCTTGAATGTACACCATTCAGCGATCAACAGGAGCCCGTGAAAAATTCCGCGTCGTTCAAATTTTGACTCGTATAATTCCGGACACAGGTCGTGGTGAT
>CAUZEO010000344.1:0-5584 GCA_963578625.1 Kiritimatiellia bacterium
CCCATTACGGTAAAAGAGTGGTCTCATGCGATTAGGCGCGACGATTGATGATTATATGGGGAATGCGGACCCTGACGCACTCGTTGGCGAATGCCACGCAAAAGGGTATCGGGCGGCCGCGATGCCGCTGGCCGCGCTGGAAGATGCGGGGACCGTCCGCAACATCGCGGCAGCCTTTTCGGATGCCGGCATTGTGCTGGCGGAAATGGGCGCGTGGATCAACCCGCTGCACCATGACCCGGCAAAGCGGCAGCAAAACATCGATCAAATCACCCGCGTCCTCGCCCTGAGCGATGAGGTCGGTGCCGTGTGCTGTACCACCGTTGTCGGATCGTACAGTGAAGCCGATGACTGGCTCGCCCACGTGGGACACCACCCGGAAAATTTCTCGCGGCAGGCATTCGAGGAGATCGTGGCATGGGTCCGTGCGGTTCTGGATGAGGTCCGCCCTACTAGAACCAAACTGACACTGGAGATATGCCCGTGGACGGTGCTGGACAGCGTGGAAATGTATCTCGAACTCATCCGCGCGGTGGATCGGCCAGGTCTGGGCGTGCACCTCGATCCCGCCAACCTGGTGATTTGTCCGCGCACGTACTACGACACATCGGCAATGATCAATGAGTGTTTTGACCGGCTCTCACCCTTTATCGTTTCGTGCCACGCCAAGGACGTGCACTGGACGCTGGACGCACGCACGGTGGGTATCGAAGAGGTTGTTCCCGGTCGAGGCACATTGGATTACACGACGATGGTGCGGCGGGCGCACGATTTATCACCGGACCTGCCGTTGATCATCGAACACATTGAGACCGAGGCCAATTTTGACGAAGCCGCAACCTACATCAAACGCATTTGCGGCGAAGCAGGAGTTGCCCTGTGAAGGAGAGATGAAGAGATGGGAAAAACACTGACAGGAAAGGTCGCGCTGGTCACGGGCTCGAGTAAAAGCATCGGCCAGGCTATTGCGGTCGGGTTGGCGGAGGCGGGCGCTGCAGTCGCCGTAATCTACAAAACGGACACCACCGGCGCAGAGCAGACCTGCAAGACGATCACCGACGCGGGCGGGAACGCAAAACCGTTTCCAACTGATATCGGATCGAAGGTGGAGTTCGAACGCGCCGTCGACGAGGTCTGTGACCACTTCGGCCGGCTCGACATCCTGGTCAACAATGCCGCGCGCACCCGGTTCGGTCCGATCCACGAGGTGACCGAGCGCGATTTCGATGATGTAGTCAACACGATTCTGCGCGGGCCGTTCTTCGGCTCGATCGCGTCGGCGAAGCGAATGAATGAGACCGGAGGCGGCTCGATCATAAACATCAGCTCGATTGCCGTGCGCGGCATCATGTTTTATCACGGCGCATACACCGTGGCGAAGGGAGGGCTGGAGTCGATGACCCAGCAGATGGCACTGGAACTGGCGCCGCAGGTCCGCGTCAACGTGATCGCGCCCCATGCCACCAGCAACGACCGAAACAGGGCCTATGACGCGAGCTTCGACGACCGCTGGGCCGCGGTGACACCCGCCGGCCGGGTAGGGTATCCAAAGGACTACATCGGTCCCGCGGTCTTTCTTGCGAGCGATGCCGCCGCCATGGTCACCGGTCAGATCATCTACGTGGACGGCGGCTGGTCCCTGCAGGGCCACGCCCCGGAACAGGGAGATTTCGACTACTCAGCCGATCGCGAACGCGGCTGACAGCGTTTCGTTCGAGACAGTCCAATTCAGATGATCTCCAGGGCATCGCGATCCGGAAGCGTGGGGAACTGCGCAGTCGGTAGTGTCTGATACCAGTATGCTACCGATGCGATGTCATCCTGCAGGGGTAGAAATCTCTGCCCACTGCGCCAACCGATGTCCTGAATGGTAACAGCCAGGTCTTCTTCGAAGCGAATCGGGTCCGGGATGTGCCAGCGATACATGCTGAACCGCGTCTGCGATTTGTAATATCCGTCCGGTCGAACAATGTGAGGCACGCCCGCATAGGGGGTGTTGAACTCCTGGTACTGTCCGGCGGTCTTATTCTGGAAGGCGTACGAACCACAAAAATAATCTTCGGTGCCGGTACCGCAAATGGTGGGAAAGCAATCGCCGCCATGCTCCGCTACCGACTCGTCCACGGTTTTCCCCCGGGGAATATCACCGTCCAGGTAGAACTTGATTTCTCCTTCCCCCCACCAGCCGGTGTTGTTCAACCCCCACGCCATGTAGGTACCCACATAATGACCCTTGCCCCGAACTCCATCGAGGATCGTGTAAACCTTCTCGTAGGGCACCGGATTCGTCCGACGGAACTGGGCGTGAAAATAGGCCGCATCTTCCGGAACGTGGTTAAGGGCATAATTGACCTGGTAATAGACCTCACAGTGCTCTTCCCCGATATTGGCAAGGGTAATGCGGCAATGATTCCTGAACGGCATGGGCCAATAACAGTTGAATGCATTACCAGGGTTTACACAGACAGCGAGAGAGCTGATCTGCGCAAACACCTCGTAACTGGTGAACGCAGATGCAAAAAAGTCGCCTACCGGGCACTCCACCGCGGGCTGCGCCTCTTTGTCCCAGTAGATTCGAAGAATCAAGTTGCGATACGCGCCGGTCGGCGTCATCCATATTTGCTGAATCGCGCCGGGTCCCTTGATGTCAGCCAATTCCAGGATCTGTCCCGGCTCCACCGACTCGCTGGGTCGCGTTTTCCACCCCAGGCCGAGGTCTCGCGCCGGGCCGGTCGGTGTACCGTCCTCCGCCCGCGAAACATCCTCACGCCCGCCGCCACCCTTCTCGCCGGTTTTATGCTCGGCGGAAATCGAGCGCGTTTTCGCATCGGAAAGCTCAAATATATTTCCCATGTGGCAATTCAACCCGTCAAAGCTCATTTTCTAGTCCCTCGTAGTATCCATTCTGTTCAATCGCCAGCTCCCGCAACGTATTCGCATCCTCCAAAAACGCCTCTGGAGAGTCATCGCGGACAAATTCAAGCAACGCATATTGATTTTCACACCCGCGGGCCGTCGCAAAATACCTTCGCCAAACATCCGCGCCTTCGGCCAGTGGGCGCCTCTCGGCCTCGTTCACCCAATGATACACATGCAGGTTCGAAAGCCGGTCAATGAGTGCCGTCAGCTCATCGCGACACCGGTCCGGCAACCGCCCTGGTAAAGGTTGCCAAAACGTCGTTAGATTCGCATCCGGCGCAGCATGGAGCAGGTCCCGTGCGGAGGACAGGGTATCCGTCAGCGTCCCGCTATGCCATTCAAGTGCAACCCGAATGTTTTCCTCGGCGGATAGCTTCGTAACACGCATCACATCATCCCGAACCATCTTGCGATACGCGGCATCCGCATCCCCGGATCCTTTCTCTCCAGCCCAGATTCGAATCAGGGGCGCATTCAGCGCCAGCGCGGTCGCAAGAATACTCTCAAACCCGTTCGCGCCGCCATGGTCTTGGCCGGCGGCATAATACGAACCGTAGGCCGCGACCTTCAAGCCGGCGTCGGCAGTCAGGGCCGCGACTTCTTCGGCCCTGCGAACATCTCCATGGGGTACATGAACGTCCCCTCCCCATTCGATCCCTTCGAGTCCGGCTTCCTTCACAAGGTCGGTGATCCGCCGCGGCTCGAGGTCTCTGAAAGTGATGGATACAAGACCGGTCCGAATCATGCGTTCTTTTCATTCCTGATTTGAACTGCGTTCCCTGTTCGCGCCGATTTGTATGTCGCGTCTAAAATCTTCTGAAGGACGAGCGTTTTCTGCAAATCTGTCCTCGGCTGACGCCCTTCGCGTACGGCAGCAACAAAATCGAGAACCGGCATCGTATTTACCTGGTCTTCACCCGGACCTTGAAAAATCGTGGAGGATTTCAAGGTCCCACCGGGATCGACCGTGTCGATTCTAACCGTCGGCATATCAGTCTGGAGGGTCATTTGCAGGTGGAGAGAGCCTCGATCACCGCAAATCTGCCAGGCAGTCTCATTCCGCATAGCCACAGCTTCACCCCGCTCCAACAGCAGGACCGCACCGCATTTGCATCGAATCATGAGTACAACATGATTCTCCGCATCCGAATCTGGATGAACCCTGCCCTCCGCAAGGTCTGGTGCGATCGGCCACGCCTGCGCCAGAACCGTTTCCGGCTGGAGAAGCCACCCCGTGATATGCATCAGGTAGTCCAGGTCGTAGATTCCCCAGTTCACGAGAAATCCGCCGCCGTTCAAGGCGTTCCGAACTCTCCAGGCCGGCGGGCGATAGTCCGGAATCCTGGGCTCGACACCGAAGATTCCCCGGCAACGCACGACCCGCAATGTCCCGATATCACCGCGCTCCACGCACTCACGAGCCGCGCGCGCGCCCTCCGTAAAAGTGAATCTCGAGGAACAGCACCCGACAACGGCGTCTCCTTTCAACCGTGCATAGTTTCGAATCTGTGACGCGCTCATCGCCGGAGGCTTTTCAAGAAGGAGGTGCTTCCCCGCGCGCAGAGCGATGTTTGCCAATCGGGCCCGGATCCCCGTGGGCAGCGCGAGTACTACGGCATCAACTTCGGGATCCCGAATCAGCGCCGCCCCGGACCGGTACACTTTGGCGACGCCGAGGTCCTCGCCGATCTGCTTCGCCTTGGCCACATCCAGATCCGCGACCGCGACAAGATCTGCGTCTGCAGCGCTCCGAGTCGCCTCCGCGTGATACCGGCCAATCACGCCACATCCGATGATCCCCAACTGTAGTTTTGCGCTGATAGGACGGATGCTACATCACTCATTCAGGAAAAGTGAAGCTCCGGGAAAATCAAATGCCTTGAAAAACGGCACCGGATTGTCGTTGAACGCATTGCCGCGGTTCGCCATCCTCTCTGCATGAGCGATCAAACTGGGCGGTCAGCTTCCTTTGAAAGTGATCCAGTGCGCATTTCATCATCTGAAAACAAGAACAGTTTGAACCCGCAGCTTTCTGATTTCGATATTCACTTGCATGCCGAAGGCACGCATACCTGCGCCTACAGATTCCTCGGCGCTCACCCTGCGCGCTTCAACAATATGGACGGAACCCGGTTCGCCGTTTGGTGTCCCAACGCGGACCGCATCAACTTGATCGGGTCTTTCAACGATTGGAAAGCCGGCGCGCATACCATGTCCCACCAGGGAGATTCCGGGCTGTGGTCTATTTTCGTTCCGGAGGTCACGCAGGGGGACCTGTACAAATACGAAATCCGGCCCCGAGGCGACTGCGCGCCGATTTCACAGCGCGCGGACCCGTATGCCTTTGCCGCGGAGCTGCGTCCCGGATCCGCCTCGAAGGTGTGGCACCTGGACGACTACACCTGGTCCGATGAGGCCTGGATAGAGCAACGGACCTCCGCCGACTGGCTGCACCAGCCCATCAGCATTTATGAAGTGCACCTGGGCTCCTGGCGGCGCATACCCGGTGAAGGCGACCGGTGGTTCACCTATCGGGAGCTGGCCGATTCGCTGATTCCCTACGTTCTCAAGCTCGGCTTCACCCACGTCGAGCTCATGCCTGTCTCAGAACATCCTTTTGACGGGTCATGGGGATACCAGACACTTGGTTATTACGCCCCCTCGT
>CAUZEO010000345.1:0-5572 GCA_963578625.1 Kiritimatiellia bacterium
GGAACCCCATCGCGTGAGCGAGTATGTCCTGGCGCCGTTTCTTGTCACGATGCCGGATGACACACTGCTTTGCGTGTGCCGTCACGGCACCGCGCGCGAGAGTTTGGACGGCCTGACCAAACTCCACCGATCCACTGACGGCGGTCTGAGTTGGCAATGCATGGGCCCTGTTCTCAGTTCCGTCGAACATCCGGTCGGCAACCAATGGGTGGGTGGTCTTGCTGTGCTGCCGGATAGTGAGCTCATCGTCTGGATGAAAATTCGTGAGCGTCTCGAAGACCACGCCGGGAATGTCCTGCGGCGCTCATCCGACAGCGGCGAATCCTGGTCCGAGCCGGAATCTTTCGACGTCGAACCGTATGGCGCGATCGGTCGCATCGTCCAGATGACGGGTTTGGCCGACGGCACGCTGATCGCGACCGGTGAAGGAAAAGGCGACAACGATCTGGTCCCCGAAAGCAGTTGGGTAAACCTGATCACGCGGTCCGGGGACGGCGGCCGGAGTTGGGATCCGGTACAGCCGACGCACGTCAGCGAGAACCCGTACTACTTTGATCTGGCTGTTACCCAGCTGCGAAACGACCACCTTCTGGCAGCCTACTGGACACACGATATGACGACCGATCGCGGCGTCAATGTCCACCTGTCCACCTCATCCGACCTGGGCCGAACCTGGACGACGCCCAGGGACGGAGGTTTCTGGGGACAGCGCACCGCAATTTGCACGTTGCAGAGCGGTCGGGTTCTCGCCGTGACGAATCATCGGCGTGCGCCGCTGGGGATTCGGGCGTTGTTGTCGGAGGCGGATGGCACGACGTTCCACGAAGCCGAGCATGTGGAGCTCTGGGGTGTCGACCCGGCTGTCGTCCGTGCCGCACCCACGTTGGCGGCGCAACAGGACAATGAACAGGACGCTCTGCACGCCTGGCATTTCTTCACCTTCGGCATGCCGTCAATCACGCAGTTGTCGGACGGCACAATCCTCGTTGCCTATTATGTCACAGAGGAATCGGTAACCTATGCACGTTGCTGCCGGCTGCGCGAGGATGGTTGAGTGGTGATGGACAAGGCGCTAAGCCAGCCTGGAATGGCACTGACTTAAGGGTTGAAAGGTGAATTTACAGGAGGAAGCGGATCGCAACGCCGGACACACCGACCGGCTACTGGCGGTGCTTTCTCCAGCGCTACGCTTAGACGCCTTACTTCAAGCTGATCAAAGCACCCCTCAAAGATCTACACTTTTTGATGTAGCTTTTGAGTTATCAAACTCTAAAACATCCCCGCGATTTCATCGCCCATCGGAATGTTTTCGACGGCGTGCGAGCGGCAGGATTTGTCGGGCACGGCTTCAAGGTCGTAGTCTGCGGCTAGCACCAGCGACACCCGGCCACCCAGACGTTCCAGAGCGTCCATTTTCTGGCGTTCGGAGAGATTGTGCCACCCGATCACCTTGGCTTTCGTTTCGATGGCCTCGAAACGGCTCTGCTCGACCTTCTGGATTAGGTGAGTGTCGATGGCCTGCTTGGCCTCGTCCAGACTCCCGAATGACTTCTGATCCCGCTTTCCGGCCTTGGTTCCGAAGTCGGCTTGCCAGGAGCCTCCACGGGGCCGAATCTTCATCCCCCTATAGATTTGGGGTTTGCGTTTCTTCCCAGCGTATTTTTGAGTAGTGTCTGCCGTGGGTAAATCCTCTAACACATTACACGGAGTCGTTACACATTGATTTTCGGCCTCATGTCATGTTGGGATATAACAACATAAAGTGCTGCAAGTCAACACGTTAGGGCGAGTGGTGAAATTGGTATACACGCAGGATTTAGGATCCTGTGCCGCAAGGTGTGCGGGTTCGAGTCCCGCCTCGCCCATTCTCCCCTCGCATCGAGGCGCGCGTGCAGAACCCAAGAGTTCACTCCCGGAAGCGCAGGGCTAGCCCGCATCTCTCACACTTTTTCTCCTACGACCGCAGATCCATCCTGGCGGGCGTTCTACGCTCTCGCGACGAAAAGTGTGAGAGATGCGGGCTAGGGCTGCTATATTCCGACGTCTGCGAGGAACGTCTTGGCGGCTTCCACGAGATGGGACGGCTGATACGGCTTGGAGAGCATCAACTCGGGTTGGGAATTCGTAAAACGCTCCCGCATCTCTTCAATCGGAAATCCGGTGACTACAATCACGGGTATTTGCGGATACTGCTTCCGGATTTCATCAAAGGTCTTGGATCCGTGCTGACCCGGCATGACCATATCCAGAACAACCAAGGCGATTTCCGTATTCTGAAGCAGGAGATGCAGTGCCTCATATCCGGTTTCAGCTTCGAGGACTGGAAGGTCCAGGATTTGAAGCGCTCGAGTCGCCAGTGACCTTGCCGACGAATCATCGTCAACGATGAGAACCGAGGGCTCCAAATTGGTTGTGCGATCTGGCTCGAGCACGCCCGTCGCTTTCTTATCCTTGTCCGAAAGTTCGACAAGCATGTCCGGAATGAACATGTTGCTGGACCGCATGAACTCAACGAGATCCGAGGGTCGAATCAGGTTCTTCCCTCCCGCGGTACGGTAGGAAGGCAACTTGCCTTCCCGAATCCAGCAGCAAACCGTATTCCGGGTGACGCCACAAATCGTGGCTACTTTGGGCGAAGACAGAAACGTCGGTTGGGGAAAATCACTTGCTTTTGGCATACTGTTTTTTTGTTAGAAGACCGCCCCGATTCAGGCTGATCGCTGTACCTCCAGATTTCAGCTACTATATAATACGGGCAACGAGGTCAAAGTGTAAAGCAGGCTACCCAACTCCATTTTCGTACTTTTCATGAATTCGCTGGTTTTCCGAGTGGCTCCCGACTGAGCCGCCGGTCTTCCGGGTCGTTTTCAGCAGGAGTTTGCCGCACTCCGAAGTCAATTGGTCCCAGGTGAATCGCCAGCGCCAGTTTCCGGTCGCTGTGCCCGGTACATTCATTCGAGCCTTTGATCCGAACCCCATAATGTCCTGGAGCGGGAAAATGGCCCATTCGGCGGGTGAGCCCGCCACTGCTCGGACGACGCCCCAATGAATATCGGCTGAATCGCACGCCGCCACCTAAAGAATCGCGGCGCGGCGTTGATCATTCCCCTTTCCGCACTCTGCGAGGAACCAACCAAGCATGGTGTCGTTGTCATGGGTGCCGGTATAAGCCGCGCACCGACAGGGAAAGTGGTTCGCTTGAAATTCATGCGATTCCTGGCCGTTTTCGAGCACAAACTGGAGAACTCGCATGCCAGGAAACTCAAATCGGTCTCGAAGCGCATTGACCTCCTCGGTGATGAAACCCAGATCCTCGGCGACAATCGGCAACTGACCCAAAGATTCCCCCAAAGCTGGTCGGACCAAGGGGAAGAACCTGCCACAAGCTCTGCCCACACTCCACCAACCAATCGATAAATCGAAGGGCCTCACCCCCCAACTCGCCAACCCCGTATGGCCCGGGGAGAGAGGTTGGATGCAAAAGCATTCCGCTTTGGCACCGTTTCACAGAGATTAAACCACGAAAGACATAAAAGCAGGAAATCCGAAACCGAACGAAATCCGACAACTAGCGTCCCTGGCGTCCCTGGCGTCCCTCGACAGCACATCCAATCACACGATTCGACAACAATCGAAATCCACCCTGAACCACGTTCAAACAACAACACTACGTAGCATGCTATATAGCGTTTTCATGGATCGCGGAGTGACCCAGATTCTCCTCCGTGGACTCCGTGAGCTCCGTGGCAAGTTTCGTTTGGTTGAGGAGCCGCGGCTTCCCCGATTCTCGCGGGGCAGGCGTGTATTTAGTGGTTCAGTTTTTTCGGATGGGGCTAGATTCTCTGGCCGAATATTCTCTGTCCGGCTTGTGCGTCGCCGATCGGAAGTCTAGGCGATTTCCGCGACTTTATGGATTTACAACAAAACTGAAATTATTTTTAGTTCTCTTCGTTTCCTTCTGTTCTAAATCCATTGGGTTGCGGCTTCGCTGCGGTGGGCCTTTCGTCTGCTTCGTGGTTACCTAGACCCGCCCGAAGGCCAGGCGGAAGAGACTGGTTTTGAAGATTTGCTTCAGACCTTCTGCTTCGATGATGGACAACTGGAAATGGCCTCGAAACAGGCTTTCCCCCTTTCTTCGCTTCGAGATGCCCATAATGAATCCGGGCGTATCCGTCGAGCGCTTGAGTGATATGATCGAGTCCGTAGCGCCGATTTGGTGGTACAGCCCGTCTCCCTGTTGCGACAGCGATTCAACGCGGTCTTCCAGTACGCATATCATGGCAGAAACGTCGTGAAAATTGAGCTTCACCGTAACCTTGTTTTCCCAGTCAAAGGTCGCAGGCACACGCTGGCCACCCACCACCTGGGACGGCGCCTTCTGGGATGCCATTTCCATGAAATAGCAATTATATCGTCCACCCGGCATCTCATTGAGCCGTAGATCAAGTCGCAGCGCCATCCCCTTCCCGCTGCGGATCGGATGATAGAATGCCAGCGTGTCACGAAATCCATTCGCGGATCGGTCTTCCAGTAAGATTGCTTCTTCCATGTGCGCCTAAAACGGTTCTTCGGTAGTTGCCACTTCAACGGTTTCCAACTTCTCTGCCAGCGGTGATGGGCCGGGCTCGGTTTCACCACCCTTGTCGCGCTTGCCGACAAACTGAATCCGGTTTGCCCACACTTTGTGACGGCTTCGTTTTTGCCCATCCTGGGCCTCCCACTGCTCGAAGTGAAGACGCCCTTCGATGACCACGCTGGATCCTTTGGCGAGGTATTGCCCACAAACTTCCGCCTGGCGGTTCCAGGTCACGATATTTGTGAAGCAGGCCTGCTCCACCCGCGCTCCATCCTTGGAGGTATACGAGTCCGACGTAGCAAGGCTGAACTCGCAAACGGTTTTTCCCGTCGGCGTCTGTCTTACCTCAGGATCCCGGGTAAGATTTCCTGAAAGTACGATTACATTTAAGCATGTCATGTTTGATCTCCCACTTGATTATTTCGACCACTCTTGATCCCACGCGTCGCCTATCGGCAATCCAGGCTCGATCCGGTTCGACGATAGATAAATCGATCAAAAAATTTCCCGTGGAACAACTCGAGCCGGGCATAACTGGAGATGAACCTCTGGAACCAGATCTCGGGGACATCGTAGAATTCATACCGCTCCCCTGAGCGGCAAACGACCAACATGGTCTGTATGTAGGAGTCATACTTGGCCCCGGAGAATACAGGATCCTCTGCAAGCAGAATCACCTCGTCCTCTTTCCATTGCTGAAAAATCAGCTCGCCTCCCGACGCCGCGGAAACCATGGCGTCCAGACAAACCATCCCCATCACACACATTCCAATCCTGATCCACTTCTTCATCTCTCTTCTCCTCACATTGCGTGGCCGAATTCATTTCGGCCGCATCAGTGAAATCCCTATAGGCATAAGATATGCCAAGCGGGGAACTCGAAAAAAAACAGTTTATAACCGACTAACAATAAACAAGTTATACGTTTCGAAGGAAAAGGAATGAGCCAGGAACTATTTCAATGCAGGTTGCAGAGTGACAACCTGGGTTTCATCT
>CAUZEO010000346.1:0-5548 GCA_963578625.1 Kiritimatiellia bacterium
AGGGTGGATTGGAAGGATGGTTCATCAGGGTTACGCCGACGGTCGCGCCGGCCACCGTGCCGCTGTAGTCGACCCAATCGACAAATTGTCCCATGATGCCCTCCTCGTTCTCCCCTCCGTTCGAATCGACCGCACGCCCGCCATCTTCCACATCGATCGTATCCGCGACCCGCACGCCAATGTACGCATGATTATTCTTGTCGAAGACGACATCCTCTTCTGTAGGGCGGAGAGCAGAAGATATATCCAGTACGTGTACACTCTCACCAGGGCGCCACTCGATATCACGATCCTCCGCCAGTATCTGCTTGCCCCGTTTGGTCACCCAATTGTTTCGGGTGCGCAACGAAATACCGGAATCGGTGACCTCGGCTTCCGACTCGGCCAGAGCAACATCGCCCAGGTTGTCGGCCTCGGGGGCATTGTCATGGAAGAAGTTGATCCCGTTCACCACGGCATGTCCCAGGAAAATGGACTTATGGTGATTGTAGCGGTATGCGCAATTCGTCGTGACGGCTCGGCCCGACGGTGAATAGACCGGAAAGAAATTGGGCCTCGGGAGGTAGAAATCCCCGTAGTCCAATTTACCCTTGTTGTACGCCAGGCTGAATTGCCCTTGATAATAGAATTTGAAGCGCAGGTCCTCTTCTACCAACTCGATTGCACGCATATCGTTTACTCTCCTTCGACCAGGGCTGCGATGTCGACCTGGGCGCCGCCGGCCTCGGTCGACCGGACAATTGCCTCCATCATGCCCACGGTCCACAGGTTATCCTCACCACTGGTGCTGGTCTGTCCGCCAGTACCCATCACCGCGATCAGTTCGTCCAAAAGCGCATAGTCGCCGGGGAATTCTCCGAGTGGATCCACGAAGTGCCATTCTCCATCGTCCGGATGGCCTCGCTCCAATCGATTGGACAGCCGCAATGATCCGCCGCTGCCGTCAACTCTCCAGAGGTATTCGGGGATGTGCGACGCCCAGGCGCCGAAGTAACTGACCTTAATGTCGTTTTCAAATTCAAAAAGAGCGCTGACCGTGGTCTCGCCCTCAAAATCCCCCCACGGCGGCAGAAAGCTGTAACCGCTCACCCGCAGCGGTTTCAAACCGAGGGTAAAACGAATCATATCCAGGTCGTGCACGCCCATCTCCCAGAGATAGTTGTGCCTCATGGTCTTCTGGTAGGTCTGCCCGGCGTAGCGTTTGTGGTGGCGCACAAAGACCCCGTGGCCGAGAGCGCCGATTTCCCCCTCCGCGACTAACTTTTGCATATCGCCCAATCCGGCGTGAAATCGATAATTCTGCCCGACGGAGACCGCCAATCCCTTCTTCTTGCCGGCATCCACGACGGCGCGGGCGTCGTCGAAATTCAGCGCAAACGGCTTTTCCACCAGGATATGCCAACCCGCCTCCAATGCCGCCAAACCGTTTTCCCTTCTTGTCCAGGAACTGGCCGCGATGATGGCCGCGTCGGCTTCAATTACCGCGGCCGCTTCCTCCACGGTGGAAAAGGCCGGGAGGTTGAGGTCGGCGAATTCTTCCGCCACCGCTTGGAGAGCAACTTCGGACGGGTCTACTACGCCAACAGGTTCGATATCCGTACGGTCCCCTACCCGCCGTAACCAGCCACGGCCTCTATCTCCGATTCCAATAAATACTAATTTCATCGTCAGAAGTTTAAAGCACAGGGTCTCTGCAGCTTTGCTGAAAGGAAATTTATTTCTGCCCGGTCCAAGCTCGTGGCGCATGATATTGCCGCTCTCGGGTGCGTCAAGTGCCGAGTTGACCAGGGCGGCAAGCTGCATCAGGCCTCCCAGGGAAGTTCCGGCTGGCTGAGTTGCTCGTGGCGGGCGTGTTCAAGGAAGTCGGGTTCGACCTCGTTGGTGACGCTGTCGTCGACTTGAGGCCTCGGCACCTTGAATCGCAAGGATCAACATCAGAACAGCAAGATTCATCTCAACCTGATCAGATGCCGCAAAAGCTCCTGATGGGCCTGCTCCGCCACCAGCGGATCGTCCTTATTGTCCAGGACCTGTTGGACCCACTGATCGAGGGCTGTTTCCGCCGCCTTGACGTCCGCCGTGTCGCCTTTCCCCGCCGCCTTCGCCGCAACGACGGCATCGTTCAGCATCTTGCAGATTTCGTAGTCTTCAACACCCGCCCGGTATGCATCCCAACGCTTGCTGGAAACAACGCCATCCGGACCGTCGTAAACGACCGAGAAGCTGGGCGCGCCGGCATAGTCGTCCCACAGATCCCGGTCGTCGGTATAGACCCAGAACCCGTTCCCCTCGCAGCCTTCGCTGAATGACTTCCAGAGCTTGTAGCGGTAGTGGCCGGTCGGCGATCTCCCCTTGTTGCTGGAGGAGGCGTAGGTCCAGGTCCGCTTGTCCTTCCAGAAATCCCAGCCGAGCTTGGCGCCGGCGGGACACCATATGTCGATGAGCCCCTCTAACTCCGCCACGCTGTCCTCCGTGTTATCCCCGGTGACGTTCGCCCAGATCAGCACCTGCGGGTCGATCGACCGCAGCAGCTCGCAGGAAGGCTTGACGATCTCGTTCATTTCCTTTACGCCCGCCTCATCAATCCATTCGAGTGCAAACTCATCGTAGCCGATGCCCTTCTTCTTCATGTGGGCGATCACGTCCTTCAGCCAGCGCGTCATGATCTTCGTCCGTCGCGCGTCGCCCTCCTTGGGATACATGCTGCGGTGGTCATGGTCGAATTGGGTCCAGAGCAGCCACATTTTCGTCCCGGGCAGACTCGCCATGTAATCGTCGAGCTTGGTAAAGTCCATCGGTTTGGTGAAGTTGCCTTCGGCATCGACACTGGGGAAGGGCATGTAGTTCGAGATCACCTGCTGGACGGTCGAGTAGTGCTCGCGAAGGTCCGTGGCCACCTTCTCGGGATGGATTTTGGGAATCTTCCAGTGCATGTAGGACCAGGTGTTGATGTACACCGACGCCTGGTCGGGCATTTCGATCGGCATCACCGTGAAGGCAAACGGCTCCGTGACCGGGACACCGCCGCCGATCAGTTCGATCTTCCCTCTGTATTCCCCGGGGTCCAGGCCCCGGGAGTCGATGGTGAGCCAGAGTTGTTTAGTCATCCCGGCAGGAATGTCCAGCGTACCGGTCAGCGGCATCAGGGCATCGGCGCGCAGTCGAAACCCGAACGCCTCAACGAAGATGATCTCGTGCAGGGAAATGGCATCCGTTGAGACGGGAGTCGTGCCGACTTGCAGGTTCGAAACCGTCACCGATAGCGCCACGGGGTCCGCAGTGGCATTGATCAGATTGAAGGCCAGCTCTCCCCACTCATCCTGCATCATCAGCGGCGGCGCGGTTGAGGTAGACGAAGCGTCCCAGTCGAACGGCGATAGCGGAGCCCACAGGTCGGCCGGATTGACGTGCAGGCCCGAGCGCCCGGTGGCGGCCAGGTATGTGCCGATCTCCAGGAGAATTGTGCGATCCAGTTGGGTGAACGGCACGCCGCTGCGGAAGTCAACGGTCTCCGCCGTGGTGCGGGCCAGGATTTGCGGCCGGATCCCGTCCAGGGCGGCCTGCGCCTGCGTGACGGCCGCCATATGCTGGACCGGCTCTCCGGCCAGCCGTGACTGTGCGTGTCCGAGCAGCGTCAGCGAGGAGTTCTTCTGTCTTGCCAGTGGTATGCGGTCTCTCGCGGACTGCGTAACGGCATTCGCCGGCAGTTCGCGATCCTGCGGTGTCAGCCCCCCCGGACTTGATCCGAACACCTCAATCTCATCGACAAAAACATAGTAGCCGCCGATGATGGTCTGCAGACGCACGAAACGGGCTTGATCGGTAAGCCCCGTGAGCTCGAAGGTGTGAAGGACGTATTGCTCCTGCTTGAGCGCCTGGTTGATGAGGTCCCCCGCGTAGCTGTACGTCTGCCCGTCATCGCTCAGAAAGACCATCACGCCCAGGGGCAAGGAGACTCCCGTCTCGGCGTTTGCTCCCGTGGAGAAGGTCAGCCGGTTGACCGAGCAAATCTGACCGAGGTCAATCTCGATGTGCTTGACCTGGTCGCCGGAGCTCCAACCGACGGTGGTCGGCACCGACCACAGGGCGCCGCCCGCAGTATATCGAAATCCGTCCGTCAGGTCGGTGGCATCGCCCGCGGTGGTATCCGAGTAGTTGGGCGGATGGCTGAACGTATACGGCCGGCCCAGGGCGATGTTGTCTTCCGCAAGACAAACGGCGCAGTGCAGGGTCACCAGCAGAATTACAGGGATCTTGATTAGGTTGAATTTGGACACGGCTCCGATTCCTCGTAGTTGGTTGTGTTTACAACTCGGAGTTCATAGTTCACGGATCTGCTTGGGAGTCAAGGATGGTGTCCAAAAGGGGAATCTCCGGCTCCGCATTGAACAGAAGGCAACGAAGAGAACGAAGCCAATCCATCCGCGTCCATCCGCGGAATCTGCGGTCAAAATCTCCCGTTCACGGAGTGTAGTCCAGCGTGGTGGTCGACGATCGGAAGTCTGGCGACTTCCGCTACATGGTTTTTCCTTTTTTTGCTTCTTCGTGCCTTACCGAAATCGCAATGAGTAGAGATCGGCGTCCTTCACCACGAATCGCAGCCGCACAGGTGTCCCGGCCATCGCGCCGAGATCGGGATTGCCCTGCCAGAGCATGGGCTGTCCCAGTGAATCTCCGTACATCACCTCCGAGTCGGCCAGGGAGAATCCGGGAAGCGGTATCCCCTGGGAATCCTGCAACTCTACCTGCACGCTGCCCGCCGCCGAGGTCGAGTAGTTCATCACCAGTTCGGACCCTTCAAATACAAGCGGCCGCGTCAGCATCTCTCCTCGCAGCAATCGCCGGATGCGCGCGTTGCTCATCGAAGCCTCCTGGGTGGCGATTCGCCATGATCCGGAGCTTCTGCGCGCATTCAGCAAGCTTTCCAGTCGAATGAAGAAGCAGGACGCTATCGTGCGTATTGCCAGGAAACTGGCGGCACGCGTGGCCCATGTATGGAGGACAGGAACGCCGTATAAACCGGCGGTTCCGACCGGATGATGTTACGTTCATGCTCACGCTTTTCTGTTGGTCGCGGTACACTTACTGTGGTGTGCCCTGCACATCCGTCCTATCCGAGACTGCGACTGCAGACCCGAGGCACTGATATGGATCTTGCAGCGAGAACGTTCCGAACTCGTCTGCTTATGACAGTATGAGCTGATACTTGACATCTTTGGTTCTTGGACGAGAGGAAGATATATCGAGCTGAACTCGAGAAGCGTCTTGACGTGGCTACATGACAGTAAGGGTGGCGGTGAAGGGTGCGTTGAAGTGTTGATTGACGGGAAAGAGATTGACTGCTCCGACGCATTGCAGCGATGCTCACAGCGCTCTCAATGGTTCAGCCCATGACTCTTAAAACACTTACTCGTAAACTTAACCGCCACCCTTACTCGGAAACCCTTAACCGACCCACTTTCCCGGTCAGGCGGGTTGATGCTCACAGCGCTCTCAAAGGTCGCAGCCCATGAATCGAAACACACTTACTCGCAATCTTTATCGCACC
>CAUZEO010000347.1:0-5515 GCA_963578625.1 Kiritimatiellia bacterium
TCCATCATCGCGCCGGCGTCCAGCAGCCGCTGCTGGTGTTCCTTGGGGATCTCGAGCAGCCGCGGGTTGTACTGGTGGCATTCCCGCGCCGACTGCGGCACAAAAACACTCCACAATCGGACGCCGCTGAAGAACGGGCCGGTGGCGTCGAGCATTTCGAAATTGAGATTGTCGAACGGCTTGATCACGGCAGCACGGTATCGCTCGGCATCGAACTCCGCAGGAAGTGCAATCGTCGCCGCCTATGGATAACTCAATCCAAAAAACACTGATGCAAAACCAATCACTGCAACTAACTAATGTGACAACTTCAAATCAGGACGTGACACCAGGTTCTGCCACCTCGAGGAACCCGCACAGCGTCGGGAATGTCGAATATTGAATGCTCAATATCGAAGGTCGAAGGGGGTGGTGGTTCACAGCCATTCACCCCTGCCCCCGCCTACCCATCAGCCGGGGCAAATTGCAGATCGTAATAGTACTTGTAGGCGCCGGCCTGCTCGATCAGCGCATCGTGGGTCCCCTCCTCCACGATATTTCCATCCCGCAGGACCAGGATCCGATCGGCATTCCGAATGGTGGAGAGCCGGTGCGCGATCGCGAATACCGTGCGGCCTTCCATCAGTTCGTCCAGCGCGGCCTGCACGAAACGCTCCGACTCGGTGTCGAGCGAGCTCATCGCTTCGTCAAGAATCAGGATCGGAGGATTTCGCAACAGGGCGCGGGCAATCGCGAGTCTCTGCCGCTGCCCCCCGGACAACCGGTCGCCCCTTTCGCCGATCACCACGTCGTAGCCCCCCTCCTCCAGGATAAATTCGTGAGCATGGGCCCGCCTCGCGGCCGTTTCGATTTCCTGGCGCGAAGCGGATTCCTGACCGTAGGCGATATTCTCGGCAATGGTCCGGTTGAACAGGAAGGTTTCCTGCGTTACCAGGCCAATGTGGGCCCGAAGCGATGAGATGGTGTAATCGCGAATGTCGCGACCGTTTATCCTGACGGAGCCTTTGGTGGTGTCAAAAAACCTGGGCAGCAGGCTCACCAGGGTTGTCTTTCCCGCGCCGGACCCGCCCACGATCGCGACAACTTCCCCGGCTTTCACCTTCAAATCCACGCCCTGGAGGACCCATTCATCGTCGTACCGGAAATGCAGATCCTGGAAGGTAACTTCCTCCAATTCCCCCACCAACGGCTCGGCGCCGGAACGGTCTTCAACACCGACTTCAACATTCAGGATTTCAAAAATTCGGTCCGCTGCCGCGGAGGCCTGCTGCACTCCGATGTGAAGACGGCTCAGCCGCTTAATCGGGTCGTAAATTATGATCAGCACTGCCAGAAAAATAAGGAGATCGTCCAGGGACATTTCAAACATGCGGGTATACGCGATCAAGGCAAACCCCGTAACGATGGAAATCAGCTCAATGATGGGCGTGATGGCGACCCGGGACCGGAGAACTCGAACCTGATTTTTGAAAACCCCTTCTGCGGTGCGCTCAAAATTCTTCTGCTCCTGCTGCTCCGTGCCGAACGCTTTGACAATGCGGCTACCGGCAATGGCTTCCTGCTGGACCGAAGCGAGACTACCCAGGCTGGCTTGACCCCGCCTGGCGAACTTCCGAACCTTCCGCCCGAATATAATCACCGGGATGATGCAGATCGGGAAGAGAAGCAGACTTAAGATTGCCAACCGATAATCGATCCTCAGCAGCACAGCGATTCCGGCAAGAAGGACAAACGGTTGATTCGCAATGTCCCCGAGTACGGTCGAAACACCACGCTCCACCATCTGGGTATCATTCGCCGTCCGTGACATCAGCTCGCCGGTTCGCTTGGAACCAATCTGAGCCATGGACAGATTCTGAATGTGACCGAATATTTCGTTCCGCATATCCATCACAATGCGCTGCCCAACCCACTCCACCAGGTACTTGCTCAAAAAGAACCCGATCCCACGCAACGTAACGAAAATGAAAACCAACACGAAAATGGCAATCGTGAAATACAGAGGAGAATCCGGATCTCCGACGTAGGCAATGGTGCTTCTGACGAAATCCTCCAGAAACTTCCCGTCGGATAATGAAGTAGTTTCCTCTCCTCCGAGCGAGCTCTGTTCCAATCCGAGCCAGACGGATAGCAATGCGAAAAAAGTGGATCCGCCGAAGAGGGCACCGAAGAAAACACCGGCCAGAAGCCGCCTCCAATAGGGGCGCGCGTAACCCAGGAGCCGCTTGTACGTCGCCCAGTCACCCAGGTTCCGGGCTTCCGGCAATGATGGGTCTTCAGCCATGGGCAAGGAACCGCTCCGCTTCGAGTGCCGCCATGCATCCCGAACCAGCGGCGGTGATCGCCTGCCGGTACACGGAGTCCTGGACATCGCCGGCGGCGAAAACGCCCGGAATGTTGGTCAGTGTGTTCCTGGCAACCAGGTAGCCGTTGTCATCCATCTCGAGTTGGCCGTTGAATGCGTCCGTATTGGGCCGATGTCCAATCGCAACAAAAAGAGCCTCCACATCGAGCGTACTCTCCTCGGCGGTCTGGACATTCTTCAAGCCAAGGCCCGTCACCTTGTTCTCATCGACACCCTTCACATCCATCACCACGGTATTCCAGATAACTTCGATTTTTTCGTGGGCCAATGTCCGTTCCGCCATGATCTTGGAGGCACGAAATTCATCACGCCGGTGAATGAGTGAGACTTTCGACGCGAACCGCGTCAGGAACAGGGATTCCTCCATCGCGGTATCGCCGCCGCCGACCACTGCCACCGGCACATCGCGGTAAAACGCCCCGTCACAGGTAGCGCAGGAAGTCACGCCGTGGCCGATTAGGGCCTGCTCCGATTCCAGGCCGATATATTTCGCGCTGGCGCCGGTGCAAACAATGAGCGATTCAGTTTCGAGTTCGTCCCCGCCTTCAAGAACGATTTTGAAGGGCCGGTTGCTGAGGTCCGTGGAGACCACCTGGTCCATGCGGAAGCGGGTATCGAACCGCTCCGCCTGCGCCTTCATCTCCGTCATCAGGTCCGGCCCCATGATCCCTTCGCGAAATCCGGGATAGTTTTCGACATCCGTGGTGGTGGTGAGCTGGCCACCGGGCTCCAGTCCTTCGATGACAAGCGGGTCCAGGTCCGCCCGCGCGGTGTAGATTGCGGCCGTCAATCCCGCCGCCCCGGTTCCGATAATGACTACTTTCTCCATCAAATGCCCCGTATCTGTCTGTACTTACCGTAATCCAATATCCTAGGGTAGAGACCCGTCAGGAAAAGTTCGGGCTTTGTACAGAGGATTAGCATGACAGAAAAGGATTTGTTGAAAGACTTGTGGGACCGGCAGGAAGAACTGAACCTCCGGATTGGCGTGGATACTCCCAAAATGACCGAAGAAGAGCAGGTCAAGTGGACCCTGAACTATTGCCGCGCCATGACCCAGGAAATCGCGGAATTGACCGATAGCGTACCCTGGAAGTGGTGGGCCAAATACCAGACTTTCGATAAACAGAATGCCCGCGTCGAAATCGTGGACCTGTTTCACTTTCTGATCTCCCTCGCGCAGGTCATGGGAATGTCGGCCGAAGATGTCCACCGGCTCTACGTCGAGAAAAACCAGGTCAACCACGAACGCCAGGACAGCGGCTACGCCGTGAAAGACGAAAGCGACAATAAGAAGTTGGGGATATAGAGCGTGTTGTAAATCTGCAAAGTAGCGGAAATCGCAGAGGCTTCCGATCGGCGACACACAGGCCCGACAGAGCCACGAAATACTCGAAACCGAGGCTCCGAAAAACGGATTTCGAACAGAAGAAAACGGAGGGGAATTTTGGTCACTCCGTGTGCTCCGTGACTCCGGGGCAGGAAAACTGTCTTGGATGATAACACTTATGAATCTCCGAGTCCCCGCCGCAACATGAATCCGGTTTTTCTTCCTCTTCTTCTCATCGTCCTTTTTCTCGCCGGATGCGCTACCGATCGCGAGAATCACCGCCATGAGGCGGAGATTCTATATCGCGGGTACACCGCCGGAGCCCTGGTCCACGTGGAAGAATGGAATCTTGATCTCGCGGAAGCCGGCCTGGTTCAGAAGCGATTCATCGAACGTCTGAAAATCGACTCTGGAACGATCATCGGATACAAAGCAGCGCTCACCCGGAAATCGATACAAGAGCGCTTCGGAATCAGCGAACCTCTCTTGGGAGTATTGACCGAGCGAATGATCTTCGATTCGGGCACCACACTCTCGCCAAAGCTCGGCGCTCGACTGATGACCGAAGGCGACCTTGTGGTTCGAGTCGCCTCAGACGAAATTCACCAGGCAGGCACCGCACGCGAAACGCTGGCGTATCTTGACGCGGTCTATCCCTTCCTGGAAATCCCCGACTTGCTCGTCGATCCGTCGACCCCTCTATCCGCGTCCCTGATCCGCGCCTACAACACCGGCGCGAAAGCCGGCATCCTGGGAGCAGCAATCCCCCTGGAAAACACGGACGCCTGGTTTCGAAGACTTGGTGAAGTTCAAGTTCGAGTCACTGGAACCGAAATGGGGACGGCTTCGACCGGTTCATCCTCGGATCTGCTGGGCCATCCCTGCAACGTCGTACTGTGGATAAAGGATGCGGTATCCGCACGCGGCGGACAACTTCAGGCGGGAGATCTTCTATCGCTGGGCAGCATGACCCCCATGCAACCGGTCATACCCGGAAGCACCGTTCGCGCACTCTACTCAGGGCTGGATCCGGCAGGAGAGGTCTCGGTGGAAGCATCTTTCGAAAAGGAGTGACCGCGCCCCGGGGCACGGGTATCCGACCCGTGTGCGGAGCCCAACCGGTACGCAAGAAAAATCGAAGATCGAAGCTAAAATTTTTGGCGCGAGCATCCGGCCCACGGCGCTTGTACAATCGTTGCCGGTGCTGCAGACTCGTCCGGTGGCAAGAATACAAAACATCGTGTTCGACATTGGAAAGGTACTGATCGATTTCGATTACACCAGGTTACTGGCATTCCTGGATGATCATGGGATCGAGTACGAGGACCTGGATGACCTCATGAGCAAAATGGACTTGATTCGCTACGAACGAGGAGAGATGAGCAGCGACGAGTTCCTGGAAAATCTGAGCGGACTCTTGAAAAGCCCGACGAACCGCGACGATCTTTTCAGGGTCTGGACTCAAATCTTCTTTCCGGTTCCGGAGATGCTGAAGGCAGCGGAACAACTGACGGCTCAACACAGGGTCTATCTCTTGAGCAACACCTCCGATCTACACTGGGAATACGTCAAACAGAAATTCCGATTGCACGAACTCACCCACGGGACGATCGTTTCGCACGAAGTCGGCGCCCGCAAGCCAGACGAAGAAATCTACCGGATCGCGGAGCAGGAACTGTCACTGCGACCGAGAGAAACCGTATTTATCGACGATCTGAAAGAAAATGCCACCGCCGCCGAACACTGCGGCTGGCACGCCATTCATCACAGAAGCCCCCGGGAGACGTTGCCTGAACTTCAGGCGATGTTGGCGGGAGTTG